>NZ_JBXUOY010000016.1:0-37583 GCF_057196705.1 Streptomyces sp. ATLC9
GTACCGTATCCGTGGAAATGGGCACCACCCGGTCATCTCCAACCCCCGGCCCATAACCGGAGCCGCGCTTCTCCCGCATCTTGTTGCCGGGAGCCGCACCGCGTCAGTACACCGCCGCGCCGGCCGGAACCCCCAGCGGCCCCTCACCGGGCCCCGGGCCGACCTCACCGTGGCGCAGGCGGCACCGACCCGCCCGAACTCCTCGGCCCCGCGGCCGATCCGGACCGCGGTCTCGGCCAGGCCGGAGCCCTGGGCGACCTGACCGACCGAGCGGTCACCGCGCCGGCACAGCTCGACGATCCCGGCCCTGAACTCCGGCACGAACGAGCGGCGAGGACGCGGCTTTCTCTTCCCCGTGCTCTCCACGATGGACATCATCCTTCCGGGGCCGGTGCCCCCTGATCAGCGATGTCCGTCAGAGCGGATCAAGCCCGCCCGAAGAAGCTGCCCGTTCCGCGGACGAGCCGGATCACCGGGTGCACGTCTCCTGACTCATGCTGGGAGTTTGCTGACCAACAGCCTCCGAGCATGGGCCTGACCTGCGGCCGCGCCAAACCACGAGAAGTTGATCAGCATCTTCATGGGTGTCTCCCGGTGAGCTTGGCGGGTGGGTCGTCGGCCTGTTTCCTTGCTGGTCAGAACGTGGCCGGCGGTTCTCGGTCCGGCCGGTCCGCGGCGGCCGGAAGCGGGCTGTGGCGGTATCGGCGCCGATCCGACGCCGACCTCGACGGCGCTGCGGCGGGTTTCCGCGATGGACCGGGGGCATGCCGACCGGAGTCCTGCGGAGGCAGTATCGGCCTTGCGGCAGTGAAGGTCACGTGGACCGGCATTCCGAGCGAGTCGGTGGAAGTGAGCGGCTCCCGGCAACAAGATGCGGGAGAAGCGCGGCTCCGGTTATGGGCCGGGGGTTGGAGATGACCGGGTGGTGCCCATTTCCACGGATACGGTACCGCCGCGTTCCTCATGCGGCGCGCCGGTCTCAAGGGGCCTGCCCGGAAACAGCTGACGACACCCCGAGCACGGACACGGCCGGCCTGGTCGACCGGGAGTTCGCCACGGCCACCCTGGACAGGCTCTGGGCCACCACATCACCGAGCGCCCTGCCAAGGGAGGGCATGGCGTACCGCGTGGCCGTCCTGGGGCACCTACTGGCGCCCGGTGGCCGGCTGGTCCATCGTCCCCACCCGGATCGCTGGCCTGGTCGCCGACACCCTCAGCGCGGTCGTCGGTAACCGTCGACCGACAGCCGGGACCGCGATCCGCTCCGACCACGGTGTCCGGGCCTTGGGCCTGCTCCCCCGACGGGTGCGATCGGCGAATGCCGAGACTGCGGGAATGGGGACACCGCCGCAGGGGTGGCCGACACGATCCTCGAGCACCTTGGGATCTTCCCGGAGGAGCTCACCGCCGTGTCATCGGACGAGTTGGAGGGTGAGCTCGTGGAGCCGGGCCGCGGCGCTGGAGTCGAAGGACGGATGGTCCAGGCCCATCGGCTCGTTCTGCACGAAGGCGCTGAGCGGTTCGGCGGGCGGAGTGTCGACGCGGGCGATGATGGGGATGATCCCTTCGCCGACCGGCTGGCCGTACTCCTTGAGCGAAGCGACATGGGCGGCGGTCGCGGCGTCGTACTCGCCGCAGAAGCCGGTGGAGACCGCGCCGGGGTTGAGCAACACGTACCGCGTGGGGCCCGCCGAGTTCTGGGCGGCATACGAGACCCCGAGCAGGTCGTTGGCCCGGCCTGCCTGCATCTGGGCCGTCACTCCGTCGTAACCGCGTTTGAGCATGAGGTCGTCCCAGTGGATGCGCCCCATCGGGACGCCGGGGCCCGACACGTTGACGATGACCCGCGGGGTGTTCAGGCCGTGGCTGAGGAGGAAGCGGCTCAGGTACTCCAGAGCGAAGGTGCCCTCGATGCCCTCGGAGGTCTCCCACCGGGTCGCGCGGAAGAACCTGGCGCACAGGACGAGGGCGTCCACAGTGGGGAACGCGGAGTTGATCTCCTTGACCACCCGCCTGTTCTCACTCAGCAGACTCAGGTCCGCCTGGATGAAAACGGCTCCCGGGACGTTTCTCGCCTTGTTCCTGTCGCGGCCGACGATGGCAACGGTGTCGCCGCGGCCCAGGTACTCGAGGGCGAGAGCCTTACCCATCCCGTCGGTTCCTCCGGTGATCACGAGTGTCTTCATCGGCGGTGCCCTTCCATGCGGTGGTTTCCTCAGGGGGACGCCGGGGGCCGTGGTGGCCGCAGGGAGCGCCGACCGAATCCCCCCGCGTGACACGAGGTCGTCATTTGAACTTATTGGTTCAAGTTACCTTTCATGTTAGTTCAAGCACAACGCGATGGGCCGGAAGAATGGACCCGGAGGTAAAATCAACCTCGTGGCAACCACATCACGCGGACGGATCGACAAGCGGCAGGCGATCCTGGACGGCGCGTTCACCGTGTTCGCCCGTCAGGGATACGCTCAGGCGTGCGTGCAGGAGATCGCCGACGAGGCGGGCGTGGCCAAGCCCACGGTGTACAACCACCTCAGCGACAAGGCCACTCTGTTCCGGCACGCGATGGAAGCAGTCGCGCAGGATGAACTGAGCGAGGGGCTGACCGCCCTCGAGCCGCTGTTCGAACCGGGGGAGGACCTGCGGGACGTGCTGGAGCGCGTCGGATGCGACCTGCTCCGCCTGCACCGCGGCACCCGTTCGTGTGCGTTGCGGCGGTTGCTCCACTCGGAGATCGCTCGGTTCCCCGACATGCTCGACATCCTCAGCCGGAGCGGACCGCACCGCCTCACCCAGGCCCTGGCGGACCGACTGGCCCGACTGGTGCTCGCCGGCCGGCTGCGCGCCGAGGATCCCGCACGGATGGCCGAGCAGTTCCTGGCCCTGCTGACGGGCCCGATGGAGGCCCGGTCCCGAATGGGAACGCGTCGGGTCGACGACCCTGAGCTCGGGGAGGTGGCTCGCGCCGCCGTCGACACCTTCCTGTGGGCGTTCGGGAAACGGGAGGAGGCGGACGCGGACAAGGGAGCGTAGGGCGACAACGCTCCCGTTCCGCCCCGTCGCGGAGTCGGCGGCCGCGCACAGGGGCCGTGTTCGGGGTGCGCCGACGGTGTGGCGGCCGCTTGGCCCGGTCCGTCCGCGGGCGTGGCCGGACCGGAGTGCCGATTCATGCCGGTGGGATGGGAGGGGCGGTGGGGCTTCCGGTCGGATCCGGTGACCGCTGTGCCTCTTCCTTCCCACTGAGTGGGGTGAGCAGGGAACGCGGGCGTGGCGTGGCTGTTCGGTGAGCTGCCGGGCCTCGGGAAACCACGCGCGCGCCGTGGTTCTCCGGCTGGGTCTCCGGTGGCGGATCGCGGGGAACGATCCGCAACGCTCCGATCATGCCCGGCCGGAACTTCCTGCCCGCCCCCGGCACCGTGACGAAGTTCGACCCGCCCACCGGTCCGGGCGTGCGCCTGGACGCCGGCGTGGAGTCCGGCAGTGTGATCGGCCCGGCCTGGGACTCGCTGCTGGCCAAGCTGATCGTCACCGGCGCCACCCGGGCCCAGGCCCTCCAGCGCGCCGCCCGGGCACTGGCGGAGTTCACCGTCGAGGGCATGGCCACCGCCATCCCCTTCCACCGCGCGGTGGTCACCGACCCGGCCTTCGCCCCCGAGGTCAACGGGCGGCCCGCCGACCCGTTCACCGTCCACACCCGGTGGATCGAGACCGAGTTCATCAACGACATCAAGCCGTTCGCCGCGCCCGGCGCGGACACCGAGGACGATGAGCCCGGCCGCGAGACGGTGGTCGTCGAGGTCGGCGGCAAGCGCCTGGAGGTCTCCCTGCCCGCCTCGCTGGGTATGTCCCTGGCCCGCACCGCCGCGGCCGGCGGCGCCCGCCCCAAGCGGCGCGCGGCCAGGAAGTCGGGCCCGGCCGCCTCCGGTGACGCGCTGGCCTCCCCGATGCAGGGCACCATCGTCAAGGTCGCCGTCGAGGAGGGCCAGACCGTCGCCGAGGGCGAGCCGGAGTCCGCCGGTGCCGGCGGCCTCCAGGACGTGATGCCCCGTCCAGCGTCGGGATGGTGATCTCGCGGGGGACATACCCGGGTGGGATGACGCCGTCGCGGCGGGTCCGAGACGATCCCGCCGCGACGGCGCGCGTGAAGAGGGATCCTCGTCAGGGTGTCGAACGCGTTCTGCTGGGCTTCCGGTCGGCGGAGTGTTCTCCGCCGGCATGGCGAAGTCGTCGACGACCATTGCTGTGAGCGTGTTCATCCGCCGGGACTCGAGTACCGGCGGGATCTGGCCGTTGAGTACTCGGGCGACCGAGCGCACGCTACCGGGTGAGCCAGGTGGAGGCGCAGTGCCCGAAGCGCTGCCTGCCGATCTCACGTTTGAGGCTGGTCTGGGCCCGGGGGCGGCCCGCTTCTCCCCATGAGCTCTCGCCGGCCGGTCGAGCGTCGCCTGCCGTGTCGCGTACCCGGTCTCCTCGCGTTGACGGCCGCCGGCATCGCGGTGGCGAACGGCGTACGGGTGGGCGCAACGGTTCTGGCGGGCGCAGGCGCAGTTCTTGAAGAAGCTGCCCGTTCCGCGGACGAGCTGGGTCGCCAAGTGCACGTCTCCTGACTCATGCTGGGAGTTTGCTGACCAACGGCCTCCGAGCATGGGCCTGACCTGCGGCCGCGCCAAACCACGAGAAGTTGATCAGTATCTTCATGGCTACCTCCGGGTGGGGGCGGCGTTCGCCGCGATGGGGGGGAGGGACGGCGAGCGGGCGGGAGAGGAGGGGAAAGGGGCGGGAAGATCAGTGTCGCGGCGGATGCGCTCCGGGTCACCCCCGCGTCGTACGGACGGATGGTCGTGTGCGCGCCTACGAAGAAAAGTGTGCCAAGCGGCAGTCGGACGGAATGAGGGCCGTATGGCCCCTGTCGCCCGGCCGTACGACCCCTATGAACGAGCATGGGAGAGGACCAGTGTGGTCAGTGCACGACGGAACACGGTGCGGAGAGGCGGAGCGGGCCGCGAGGACAGGGCCCCGGCTCCCGCAAGGAGCGGCGCGGAATGGGGAGAGCGAAGATGAACGGACCAGTCGTGGTGGGAGTGGACGGCTCGCCGTCGAGCCTGGACGCGGTGACCGCCGCGGCGCACGAGGCGCGGCTGCGCGGCGTGGCGCTGCGTGTGGTGCACGCGTTCCTCTGGCCGGCCATGCACGTACCGCTGGGTCCGTCCCCGATGGGTCCGCCCGACGGCGGGCTGCGCAACATGGCCGACCAGCTGGTGGCGCAGGCGGTCGAGCACGCGCGCGACGCTGAGGCCGGGCTCGACGTCGAGGGCGAGGTCGCCGTCGGCGAGGCGCTGACGGTGCTGGAGGCGCGGTCGAAGGACGCGTCGCTGGTCGTGGTCGGCAGCCGGGGCCTGGGCGGTTTCACCGGGCTGCTGCTGGGCTCCACCGCCGTGCACCTGACCGCGCACGGCCGCTGCCCGGTCCTGGTGGTGCGCGGCAGGCCGGACCCGACGGGCCACGTGCTGCTGGGCGTGGACGGCTCGGCGTCCGGCGAGGCCGCGATCGGATTCGCGTTCGCCGAGGCGTCGGCGCGGGGCGCGGCCCTGGTCGCGCTGCACACCTGGAACAACTGGACCGGTCCGGTCTCCGGCGGTCCCGCCGAGCCGCTGCCCCTGGTCTACGACGTGGACATGTTCCGGGACGAGGAGGAGCGGGTGACGGCCGAGGCGCTGTCGGGCTGGCAGGCGAAGTACCCCGACGTCACCGTGCACCGGCAGCTGGTCCAGGGTGGTGCCCGCCAGGCGCTGATCGAGGCCAGCGGCAGCGCCCAGCTGCTGGTGGTCGGGGCGCGCGGGCGCGGCGGGTTCTCCGGGCTGCTGCTGGGCTCGGTCAGCCAGGCGGCCCTGCACCACGCGCACTGCCCCGTCGCCGTGGTGCGCGCTTCCGGGACGGACAGGAAGGGGTGAGGCGGTGCCGCGCCGCCCGGACTCTCCCGCCTCTGCCCTACGCGCCGGGGAAGCCCACCACGGGCTGCCCGTCCACGAGGTCGTGCTGCTGCTGGAGACCGACCCCGACCGCGGTCTGGCGGGGGACGAGGCGGCGCGGCGGCTGGACCGTTTCGGGCCCAACACGCTTCCCGCCGCGGTGCGCGGCGGGCCGCTGCTGCGGGCCCTGCGCCAGTTCCACCATCCGCTGATCTACATCCTGATCGCCGCGGGCGCGGTCACCGCCGCGCTGGGTGAGTCCGTGGACTCCGCGGTGATCTTCGCGGTCGTGCTGGTCAACGCATTCGTCGGCTTCGTGCAGGAGTCGAGGGCCGAGGCCGCGCTGGACAGCCTGCGGTCGATGGTGCGCACCACGGCCAGGGCGGTGCGGGACGGGCGCGAGCGAGCGGTGCCCTCGGAGGAACTCGTCCCCGGCGACCTGGTGCTGGTGGAGGCCGGCGACAAGGTGCCGGCCGACGTACGTCTGCTGCGGACCGTGGAGCTGCGGGTGGACGAGTCGGCGCTGACGGGGGAGTCCGTCCCCGTCGCCAAGGACGAGGTGCTGCTGGATCCGCTGACGCCGGTCGCCGACCGGCGCAACACACTCCACTCCGGCACGCTGGTGACGGCCGGGCGCGGGGCGGGTGTCGCGGTGGCCACCGGGGCTGGCACCGAGCTGGGGGAGATCCACCGGCTGGTGGGCGCCGCGGAGGTACTGACCACACCGCTGACGGAGAAGCTCGCCAGGTTCAGCAGGGTGCTGACGGTGGTCATCCTGGTACTGGCGGCGTTGACCTTCGCCGTCGGCCTGGTTCGCGGGCAGGACGCCTCGGGTACGTTCACCGCGGCGGTGGCCCTGGCGGTCGGGGCCATTCCCGAGGGACTGCCCGCGGTGGTCACGATCACTCTGGCCATCGGCGTGTCGCGGATGGCGCGCCGACGGGCGGTGATCCGCAGGCTGCCGGCGGTGGAGACACTCGGCAGCACCACCGTCATCTGCTCGGACAAGACGGGGACGCTGACCGAGAACCAGATGACGGTGCGGGCGGTGTGGACACCGGACGGCGAGTTCTCCGTGAGTGGTTCGGGGTACGCCCCGGACGGTGAGTTCCGGCGCGAGAACGGCGGTGTCGTCTCCGTGACGGCGGACCGGGCGCTGCACCGGTGCCTGCTGGCCGGGGCCCTGTGCAATGACGCCGTCCTCACCGGCGGGGAGGGGCGCTGGAGCCTGACGGGCGATCCCACCGAGGGCGCGCTGCTGGCCGCGGCGGCCAAGGGGGGCCTGGCCCCGGACGTCACCACGGCGTTCCCCCGCGTCGGCACCGTCCCCTTCAGCTCCGAGCGGCGGTACATGGCCACCGTGCACCGGGACGAGGCGGCGGGCGGCCACCTTCTGCTGGTCAAGGGTGCCGTCGAACAGGTCGTGGAGCTGTGCTCGGCCGGGATGGAGGCCGGCGGCACCGTCCGGCCACTGGACCGCGAGGCGGTCCTGCGGGCCGCCGGCGAGCTGGCCGGCCGGGGGCTGCGGGTCCTGGCGACCGCCGAGCTGCCGGGAGCGGAGCCGGAGGGCATCGGGGAGGGGGCGCCGCAGGATCTCGTGCCGGGTTCCATGGTGTTCACCGGATTGCAGGCCATGCTCGATCCGCCCCGTGCCGCCGCGGTCGATGCGGTGCGGGCGTGCCGGACGGCCGGGATCGGGGTCAAGATGATCACAGGCGACCACGCGGCCACCGCCACCGCCGTAGCCGGGCGGATCGGCCTGCTGACCGAGCGGCGCGAAGGGGAGGTACTCACCGGGGCCGATCTGGCCGCGCTGCCGGCGCAGGAGTACCCGGACGCGGTGGAGCGGGCCCGGGTGTTCGCCCGGGTCTCCCCGGAGCAGAAGCTCCGGCTGGTCGAAGCGCTCCAGGCGCGGGGCCAGGTGGTGGCCATGACCGGGGACGGGGTCAACGACGCCCCGGCGCTGCGGCAGGCGAACATCGGTGTCGCCATGGGCCGGGGCGGCACCGAGGTGGCCAAGGACGCCGCCGACATGGTGCTCACCGATGACGACTTCGCCACCATCGAGTCCGCGGTCGAGGAGGGCCGCGGTGTCTTCGACAACCTCGTCAAGTTCATCGTGTGGGTGCTGCCGACGAGCCTGGGCCAGGGGATGCTCGTCCTGGTGGCGATCCTGTTCGGCGCCACGCTGCCGGTCCTGCCCACCCAGATCCTGTGGATCAACATGACCACCGCCGTCGCGCTCGGGCTGATGCTCGCCTTCGAGCCGAAAGAGGAGGGGATCATGCTGCGGCGGCCCCGTGACCCCGGCAGGCCTCTGCTGACGACGGGACTGGCACTGCGTGTCCTGCTGGTTTCCGCGCTGATCGTCGGCGGGGCCTGGTGGCTGTTCACCTGGGAGCGGGCGGAGGGCGCGGGCCTGGCCGAGGCACGTACCGCCGCGGTCAACCTGGTCGTCGCCGTCGAGTTGTTCTACCTGTTCAGCTGTCGTTCGCTCACCCGCTCCATGTGGAGCGCCGGGGTCTTCGGCAACCGGTGGATCATCGGGGGAGTGCTCGCCCAGACGGCCGGCCAGCTCGCCATCACCTATCTGCCGGCCATGAACAGGCTGTTCCACACCGCTCCGATCGACGGGAGGGCGTGGCTGCGGATCCTCGGTATCGCACTGCTCGCCTCCCTGGTGGTCGCTGTCGACAAGCGGTTCCGCCGACAGCTGGTGTGAGCGGCGGGGGCGGTGCGGGGGCCTCTCTCCGTGCCACCCGCCGTCCCCGTCCCCGACCGACGCGGCACTAGGGAAGGACGACCACGTCCGGCGGAGTGGGGTCGTCCTCGTCCCAGGTGAGGCGGTCCACCACCCTCACCACGCCGGGGACCTGTTCGGCCAGGCTCACGGCGAACGCGGCCGTGGTGCGCCGGTCGACCCGGCCGCGCAGTTCGGCCACGCCGTCACCGACGTCGACGTCCACCTGGGATGGGGCGACCCACAGCGTGTGTTTGAGCACCCCGTCCACGATGTCCGCGCGGATGTCGGCGTCCGGGCGTACGTGCATCCGCACCAGATCGCGGCGCGAGACGACGCCGAGCAGGCGCCGTTCGCCGTCGACGACCGGCAGTCGCTTGACCCTCCTGCTCTCGATCAGCCTGGCGGCCCGGACCACCGGCTCGTCCGGTCCGATCGTCACCGCCGGGGAGGTCATCAGATCCCGTGCGGCCCCGCTCCGGTCCGGGAGACGGGGGAGCCGGGAGCGCGGCCTGTGCCCGGGATGCCCCTCGGCCCGCAGCAGGTCGGCCTCGGAGACAACGCCGACGACCCGGTCCTCCGCGTCGACGACGGGGAGGGCGCTGACGCGGTTTCGGTCCAGTGCGTCGAGGATCTCCCGGTACCGGGTGTCCTCGCGTACCGAGACCACGTCGGCGGTCATCAGATCGCGCACGTGCCACTGCCTCATCGGAGCTCCCGCGGGTGTCGTCGCCGGATCACCTGACCTTGAATGGCATAATCTTCCCAAAATCTGCCTGAATCTGGCAAAAGGGTCTATATGGGTGACCTCTCGTACGTGCTGATCGCCGTCTTCGTATGGATCGCGACCGGGCTCCTGACCGCCTGGTGGATGGCGCGCCGGGGGCACGGCGGTTCGGGCTGGCTGTTCATGGGTGTCGTCTTCGGCCCCGTCCTGGCCCTGGTCGCCGGTGAGCGCGTCCGGCGTCGGCCGACGAGGGTCGCGCGGACCGAGGCGGGGCCCCATGGCCCCGGCCGACTGCGGGTGCTGGTCGGCGTGGACGGGTCGCCGGAGTCCGAGACGGCGCTCGGGCTCGCGGTCGGCCTGCTCGGACCGTACACGGAGACGCTGGTGGCCGCCCAGGTCGTGGACTACGACGCGGCGGAGCTCGACTGGCAGGGGCGGGTCGTGGAGGCCAAGGACCGTCTCAGTGCCGCGGCGGAGGGGGCCGGGGGGCGTGTGACCGCGTGCGAGATCCTGGCGGGCCCGCCCGCGGCCGCGCTGGCGCGGTTCGCCGTTGAGAACGACATCGACGTGGTGGTCGTGGGCAGGCACGGCCGCGGGCTGTCCAAGCGGCTGCTGGGCGACGTGGCCCGGGAACTGCTGCGCGACGGATCGGTGCCGGTCCTCGTGGCCGGCGGGCGCACCGGCTGATCACATCGGCGGCCAGCGCCGGAGTCCTGCTGCTGTCCGCGGTCCTGCTCGCCGGCGGCCTGGACGGAACGGTCCGGGGCCCGAGCGTGGGCGGATGGCCGCCCGGCTTCGCGATCGTGTTCGCCGCCGACGCGCTCAGCACGCTCATGCTGTGCGTCAGCGCCGCCCTGGTGCTGGTTTCCCTCGCCTTCGCCGCCGCGACGGGGGACGACGCGAGCCCCCGGTTCGCCCCGCTGGCGATGATCCTCTCGGCGGGGGTGTACGGGGCCCTCCTGACCGCGGACCTGTTCAACCTCTTCGTCTTCGTCGAGGTCATGCTCGTGCCCTCGTACGCGCTGCTGACGATGAGCGGTGGGCACGCCCGGACGGCCGCCGGCACCGCCCTGGTGGCCGTCGCCGCGCTGGGCGTGGTCCGCCTGCCCGACGCCTACAACCGGGCCGACGCGGTGGCCAAGGCGGCGGCCCTGGGGGTGGTGTGCGTGCTGCTGGGAGTCCTCCTGCTGATCGCCCCGCCGGTCCCCTTGTGGCAGGTGTGCTGGCCGGTCGTCATCGCCCTGCTGACCGGCGGCTCGTGGCAGGCGCTGTGGGCGGCGCCGGCGGAAGGTGTCGGGGCGGGCGTGCCCGGGAGGCTGGTCGCCGTGCCGCTCGCCGCCGGCGCCCGAATCGCGGCGCGGCCCTCAGGACAGGGAGAGGAAGAGTTTCTCCATCTTCTGGGCGTCGATGCTGTCGGCGCCGCCCTCCTGCGTCATGCACTGCTTGAGGCCGCCGGCCACGATGGAGAAGCCGGCCCGGTCCAGCGCGCGGTTGACCGCGGCGAGCTGGGTGACGACGTCCTCGCAGTCGCGCCCTTCCTCCAGCATGCGAAGGACGCCGGCGAGCTGGCCCTGGGCGCGCTTGAGGCGGTTGGCGGCCGATCGCACGTCCGCGGGAGGAAGCCGGACCACGGTGGTCGGTCCTTTCGTCTCGTTCTGCGGTGGCCGGGCTCAGTCGCTCTGGCCGGAGCCGGGGTCCTGGGCGGCGACGGAGGCGTGCACCTCGTCCATGTCGAGCCCCCGGACGGCGGTGATCACCTGATCCAGGGCCTGGGCCGGCAGCGCGCCGGGCTGGGCGAAGACCAGCACGCCCTCGCGGAAGGCCATCAGGGTGGGGATGGAGGTGATGTCGGCGGCTGCCGCCAGTGCCTGCTCGGCCTCGGTGTCGACCTTGCCGAAGACGATGTCGGGGTTGGTCTCGGAGGCCTTCTCGTAGACCGGGGCGAACATGCGGCACGGGCCGCACCAGGAGGCCCAGAAGTCGACCAGGACGATGTCGTTGCCGGTGACGGTCTTCTCGAAGTCGGCGGCGGTGAGGGCGACGGTGCTCATACGGTGGTTCCTTCCGTTTCGCCGGGACGGTGGCGGTTGATACCCCCCGGGGCAGTCAACGCCGGGATGGGGCGGAACATTCCGCCGGCGCTCCGGCGCCTCCCGTGCGAGGGCGGCGCCGGTGTACCGGGGGCCGGGACGGGGGCCGGGGTCAGGTGCCGTGCACGGCGCGCCGCAGCGGACAGCGGTCGACGAGGCCGTAGCAGACGCCCGCTCCGGCGCCGAGTGAGGCGACGGCGGCGAGGACCGGCGGACGTACGTCGGCGGGGGTCTGCTGGACCAGGACGAAGATACCCATGGCCAGCACGAACCAGGCGAACAGCCGGGAGAGGACATCGGCGGGGACGCGTCCGGCCAGCCTGGCCCCGGTGAGGCTGCCGGCGATCGCGAAGCCGGTGACGGCCAGGGTCAGGGACCAGTCGATCTGGACGGTGGAGAGGTAGCCGGCGAATCCGGCGGCGGACTTCATCGCGATGACCAGCAGCGAGGTGCCGACGGCCACCTGCATGGGCAGTCCGCCCAGCAGGGCCAGGGCGGGCACGACCAGGAAGCCCCCGCCCGCGCCGACCAGGCCGGTGGCCAGTCCGACGGCCGCTCCGTCCAGCAGTACCCGTCCCACCGGGAGCTGCTCGTGGGTCCTGCCGGGGTCGACGCCCCGGCGGCCGCGGAGCATGGCGGCGGCGGTGGCGATCATCATGACCGCGAAGGCGACCAGCAGGACGACGTCGGGGATGCTGCCGCCGATGAGCCCGCCGGCGTAGGCGCCGGCCATGCCGGCCGCTCCGAACAGCACACCGGTGCGCAGGCGGACCCGCCCGCCGCGGGCATGGCTGACCACGCCCACGGCGGAGGTGACGCCGACGACGAACAGGGAGGTGGCGATGGCCTCCTTGGCGTCCATGCCCGCGACGTAGACCAGCAGCGGCACGGTCAGGATCGACCCGCCTCCCCCGAGGAGCCCGAGGGAGACGCCGACCAGCAGCGCGAGGATCAGGACGAGCGTCAGCGTCATGGTGCTCACCTGCCGCCGGCGAGCTGCGCGACGGCCTTGCGCGGGTCGAAGGACGGTGTGCGGTTCCACGGCATCCTCGACAGCAGCACGCCCATGGCGCAGGTGTTGCTGATGGCGGCGAAGGCCAGGCCGCCGCCGACGAACGCGGACAGGGCCTGCAGTCCGGGCACCGCGAAGCTGCCGAGGGCGCCGACCAGGACGAGGGATCCGGCCACCAGGCGGACCTGGCGCTCCATGTCCCAGCGCTCCTGGCCGTAGTCGGTCGGGGCGCCGGACTTCTCCCAGGAGGTCATGCCGCCCGACAGGACGCTCAGCCCGGGCAGCCCGGCCTCGGCGAGGGCACGCTCGGCCTGGCCGGCCCGCTGCCCGGAGCGGCACACCAGTACCACGTCGGTGTCCAGGTGCTCGGTCAGCTCCTCGCGGTGCTCGCGCAGGGTGGCCAGCGGGACGTTGTAGGAGCCGGGGATGTGCGCGGCCTCGAACTCGGCGGGGGAGCGGACGTCGAGCAGTCGCGGCGGGTGCTCCGAGTCGAGCTTGGCGCGCAGTTCCCCGACGGTCAGGCTGCGGGGGGTGGTGGAGGTGGTCATGTGCTGCTCTCCTGTGAATTTACTGCTTCAGGGCTTCAGGGGTTCAGGGGTTCAGGGGTCCCTGGGGTCAGGGGGTCTGGGCGGGGACGGGTCACAGGCCCAGGTCACGGGCGTTGTCGAAGCTGTCGTCGATGGCGACGACATCGCGGCCGCGGGCGTGGAGCAGGGCGGCGGCGACTCCCGCGCGGTAGCCGCCGGCGCAGTGCACCCAGACCCGGCCCGGGGGGATCTCCCCGATGCGGTCCGGCACCTCGTGGACGGGGATGTGCACCGATCCGGGGATGTGCGCCTGGGCGCGCTCCTGGTCGCGGCGCACGTCGAGGACGGTGAACTCCTCCTCGTCCTCCGAGCGCTTGTCCAGGGCGGCCTTGAGGTCCTCGAAGGCGGCGCGCTCGTAGGCGGCCAGGGGCTCGCCGCCGGCCCAGTCCTCGGGGCCGCCGGTGGCCATGGCGGCCGGGCGGTCGATGCCGATGCGGACCATCTCGCGCTGGGCCTCGGCCACGTCCCCGGAGCTCTCGCCGAGCAGGGTGACCGGGGTCCCCCACGGGATCAGCCAGCCCAGGTAGGTGATGAACTGGCCGTCCAGGCCGAAGTTGAGGCTGCCGGCCAGGTGCCCGGCGGCGAAGGCGGTGCGGTCGCGCAGGTCGACCACCCACTCGCCGGCCTCGATGCGGCGGCGCAGCTCGGCCGGGTCGGCGACGGAGGGCGCGGACAGGTCCGGCCTGCCGGGCCCGGCGGAGTTGGCCTGCCCCATGTGGGCGTAGTAGGCCGGGTAGGCGTCCAGGCCCGCCAGGAGCTGCCCGACGTATGCCTCCTCGTCGGCGGTCAGGGCGGTGTTGGTCTTCTTCTCATCGCCGATGGTGCTGGCCAGGGCGGCCGACTGGGTCGCGGAGCAGAACGAGCCGAAACCGTGGGTGGGGTAGACGGCGGTGGAGTCGGGCAGCTCCCGCGCCAGCCGGTGAGCCGAGCGCCACTGGGCCCGTACCAGGGTGTCGGTGTGGTCGGGGCCGAGC
Organism: Streptomyces sp. ATLC9; assembly: GCF_057196705.1. NCBI lineage: Bacteria > Bacillati > Actinomycetota > Actinomycetes > Kitasatosporales > Streptomycetaceae > Streptomyces > Streptomyces sp. ATLC9. The sequence continues at coordinate 14,097 of NZ_JBXUOY010000016.1, forward strand.
AGGTCGGGGCGCCCCGTGGAGCCGTACAGCAGCGATCCGCCGGTGAACACCGCGACCTGCTCGCCGTCGGCCTCCAGGGCGAAGGAGAGGTGGGTGTGGGTGTGGCCCGGTGTGTGGATCACCCTCACCCGCATGGCGCCGACCTCGACGACGTCGCCGTCGCGGATGCCGGTGCGCTCGTAGGAGACCTCGTCGTCGGCGTTGACCAGGTACTGCGCGCCGGTCTCCCGGGCCAGGGCCAGGCCGCCGGTCACGTAGTCGTTGTGGATGTGGGTCTCGAGGACGTGGGTGATCCGCACACCCGCGGCCCCGGCCGGCGCCGTGACGCGGTCGTAGTCGCGCTGCGGGTCGACCACCAGTGCGGTGGAGCCGTCGTGGACGAGGTAGGTGCGGTCGCCCAGGCCGGGGGTCTCGATGGGCAGAACAGTGATCATCGGTTCTCCTCGGTGGTGGCGGGGACGTCGGGGGCGCCGGCCGTGCGCGCCTCGGCGGGCCGGTGCCGGTCGGTCCCGGAACCATGGGGCGCCTGCTCGCCCGCCTTCGTTCATACCCGGGGGGGTATGCATGAGGTCAACCGTAGCAGTGGCCGCCTCATGCCCCGGGGGGTATGTTGTGGTGAATTGGATCACAGTCCGGAGGCAGGCCGTGGTCAGGCTGGGGCCGGGCCTTGGTCAGAGGTGCCGGACTCGATCGCGGGCGTCCGGGGGAAGGGGAGGGGAGGGAGCGGCAGGGCTCCTACGAGTGCCCCATGTGCAGCCGTACGGTCAGCCCGGCGGGTGTGGCGCGGGTCTCGACCAGATCGCACAGCTGGTGCATCATCCACAGTCCGCGCCCGCCGTTCGCGGAGTCCAGCGTCGGACGGCGTCGGCCGGCCAGCGGATCGGTGAGGTGTCCGCCATCGCGGATCTCGGCCACGCAGGAGGGGCCGTCGGACCACAGGCGCAGGGCGCCGTGCCCGCCGCCGTGGGCGATGGAGTTGGCCGCGGCCTCCGCCACGGCGAGGACGAAGTCACCGCGCCGCGGCATGCCGAGCCCGGCCGTGCCGGCCCAGGTGTCCGCGTGATGGCGGACCTCGCCGAGATCTCCGGTGGTGAACGCCGTGACCGCGGTGCGCGGGGGCGGGGGCGCCAGCGGGAGGGCGTCGCACTCGGCGCTGAGGACACGGGGATCGGTGTAGTGCGGGCTGGGCCGCTCCCGGCCGTTCTCCCACAGCACGGGGTGGGTGCGGCGGGCGTCGGCGCACACCCGCGCGGGAAGTCCGGAGGTGTCGTAGGGGCACAGGACGGTCGCGTCGCGGCCGGTGAAGGCGGCGTTGACCAGAGCCTCGTGCCGGGTGGCCTCCACCAGTTCGGCGGTGGAGCGCCGCGCCCGGATCGGCTCCCCGACGATGCGGGCGGCCCGGCCGGGGTGCCGGTCGGCGAAGTCGCGCAGGCCCGAGAGGATACGGCCGGGGTCGCGGCCGAACTCGGTCATGTCCACCAGGGTGAGACGGTCCGCCGCCGCGGCGCCCCCCAGGTGCTCGCGCAGCATCTCCAGCCGGGGACCGGGGACGGCGACGAGAACGGGGTCGCCGGCCTCCAGCGCATCGCCGACGAACCCGCCCACCCCGGCGAGGTACTCCCCGGGGTCCCGGTAGAACAGCGCGGGATGGACGAAGGGGGAGGGGTCTCCCCCTTCGGTGAGGGCGTGTTCGCTTATGGTCACGGAGGGACCACCCCTGGTATGGCGGGAACGTGCGGAGGAGGACCGGCCGCGCTCCGGCGGCCGGAAACCGGTCGTGGGCCCGCGCGGTCCGGCGGACGCCTCGGCGCCCGCCGGGGCGGGGACGTGCCGGACGTACCGGCCCGGCGCCGGCATCGGCACGTCGGCGCACACCTCCGCTCGGTCCTCGACTCCGCTCCGCGAGTCCGTGTGCCCTGTGGCGCCCGGCGCACACCGGTGTTCTCGGCTTTCGGCGGCACGGGCGGGCCGGACGCGCCGCGCGGAGGCGGAGGAGTTGCCGGTCGCAGGACGGAAGGGTACAGCGGTCCCGGAGCGGGGTGGCGGGCAGGTCAGTCCCTCCTGCCGTGCCAGTCCAGGCACACGACCATGGCGTCGTCGTCCGCGGGCGGCTCACCGCGGTGCCGGGCGAGCTCGGCGAGAACCGCACGCGGCACCTGGGAAGGGGGGAGGAGGCGGGTGCTGGTCATGGCGCGGGCCAGGGCCCGTTCACCGAACCGTTCGCCCGACGGCGAGCCCACCTCGTAGACCCCGTCGCTGGCGAAAAGCAGCCGGTCCCCGGCCTCGATCCGGAAGTGCTGGACGGCGTAGGGGGTGTCCTCGAACATCCCCAGCGGGAGCTGCGCCTCCAGTTCGACCGGCTCCACGGTGCCGCCGCGCAGCCGCCAGATGCGCGGCGACCCGGCGTCGACGGCCTCCAGCCGCCCGGTGGCCAGATGGATGCGCAGCAGCAGCACGGAGACATGGGCGGCCCCGCGGTGCTGCCCGTAGACCGCCTGGTCGGCCAGGACCGCCTGGCCGACCAGGTCCAGCCCGGCCCGGCGGGCGTTGCGCAGCGCGCTGAGGGCGAGGTTGGTCAGGAGCGCCGCGTCGACGCCCTCGCCCATCCCGTCGGTCAGGGTCACGGTGAGGTGGTCGGCCGAGACGGACCAGTCGAAGTTGTCCCCGAAGACCGCGTAGGCGGGTTCGAGCTGGGCGCCGAGCTCGTACTCGGGGCCGGAGCAGGACCGGCCGGGCAGCAGCTGCCACTGCATCTCGGCGGCGAGGGTGAGGCGTTCGGCCCGGCGGGCCCTCAGATAGACGTCGGTGCTGTGGTCGGCGACGAGGATCTCCCTGCCGAGTGCCTCGCACAACTGCCGCAGTTCTCCCAGGGCCTCGGGCGAGGCGCCTTCCCGGGGGAGGGCCACCGACAGTACGCCCAGCCGGTCGCCGCGGACGGTGACCGGCAGATGCGCGGTGACGGTGCCCGAGTCCTCGCCGGGGGAGAGGCGGGGCTGCTGGGAGCCGAACGCCCTTCCGGGCTCGGTGGAGTGGACCGGGACGGGCTCCGTCGGGTAAGGAAGAGGACCGACCGGCTGGAGTATGGTCGTCCCGTAGTCGGCCATCAGCAGGTCCACGGCGATCGCTCCGAAGTGCCGTGCCAGTGAGGCGCGGAGCGCGTCGAGGAGTGCGTGGGGAGCGGCGTTGCGCAGGGCGCGCTCCACGGCCGTGAATCTGTCCACCGTGTCACAACCACTTTCTGTTTCCGCAGAAAATTCCGATATGGGAAGTTAAGTGCCGGTCGGAGTTCGGGCTGACAATACAGACGCGGAGTGTCACAGTTATGGTCGTGAATCCTGGACCCTCCCAGCGCCGCTCCACGGAAGCGGCCCGTGCCGCCTCCGAAGTGATAGAGCTCCTGGAGGTGCTGTGGGAGCGGGGCCGGGAGGCCGCGTCGCCTGCGCCTGTCTCCGCCTCCCAGCTGAGGGTCCTGTACACCCTCGACCGCGACGAGGGCATCAACCTGCGCACGCTCAGCGAGGCGCTCGGATCGGCCCCGTCCTCGGTCAGCCGGTTGTGCGACAGGCTGCAGGCGGTCGGGTTCGTGGAACGCGCTCCGAGTCCGGCCAGCCGGCGGGAACTCGAACTGAGGCTGACCGGCCGGGGCAGGACGTACCTGCGGGACCTGCGGGACCTGCGGGAGGAGGCGCTGGTCACGGCCATGGCGGCGATGTCGCCCGCGGCGCGCAGGGCGCTGGCCGAGGGGCTGAGGGGGTTCCGGGCGGCGGTGGACGAAGCGCTGCCCAGACGCCGGGAGGCCGGAGCGGACGGGGGCGTGAGATCGGCGTGAGCCCTCCGCCCGGATGGGTATGTGCACCGCCATTTCGCCTCACCGATACATCACACCTCGTGGCCGCCGCGGAGTGCCGCACCGCGGGGAAGTCCTGGCGTGACGGCCGGTCGGGCGGGTGCGACAGGGAAAGATTGTTGTGCTGTGGACACAGTTGTCAAATGGAAACAATCGATCGGGGATGCATTGAGCGCCGGTTTCCGGGAAGGTCCCGTCGAGGGTCGGCGGATCCCACCATGCCCTGACGCCGCGTCAGGTGGGGCCGACAGGCTCCGCGACCGCTGCTAACATTTGCCGGACGGCAACAAAAGGGGTGAACGGTGCCGTCCCGTCACCCAGTACATCCAGCCGGACGCCGACGTCACGGGCGTGGGTCGGCGACGAACGACTGTGAGAGGGCCTGTCAGTGAACCCCAGCGACGCAGCCGTGCGAGACCGGTTGACAACCGCAATCCGCGAGCGCGGCGACGAGATCGCCGACCGGTGGGTGCAGTTGCAGCGGGAGCGTGCGGCGATCGGAATGGACGAGGGCGAGCTGCGTGAGGAGGCCGACGCGCTCCTCGTCCTGCTGGGCGGGGCCCTCAACAGCGACTACGGGATGGAGAGCGTGGTCGACGCCCACCACGACCTGCGCGACGCGGTGATGGAGCTGTCCCTGCGCAGGGAGCGCAGCGGCGCGACCCCCACCGCCACCTCCCTGGCCATCCTGGCGCTCAAGGACGCCCTGCTGGAGGCCGTGGAGCGCGACAACCACGACCCGCGGGAGCTGTTCCCGGCGGCTCTGACCATCAACCGGCTGCTGGACGAGGCCGCCGCCCTGTCCTTCAACGCCTATGTGGAGCGCCGTGAGGAGATCATCCAGCGGCAGAGCCGCCAGCTGCTGGAACTGTCCACCCCCGTGGTCCACCTGTGGAAGCGGATCCTGGCCGTGCCGCTGATCGGCACCCTGGACACCGCGCGCACCCAGGTGGTGATGGAGAACCTCCTGCAGTCCATCCAGACCCACGACGCCCGGGTCGCGATCATCGACATCACCGGTGTGCCGACGGTCGACACCGCCGTCGCCCAGCACCTGATGCAGACCGTCAACGCGGTGCGCCTGATGGGCGCCGACTGCTTCATCAGCGGCGTGCGGCCCTCCATCGCTCAGACCATCGCCCAGCTGGGCATCGACCTGTCCACCATCCTCACCCGTGCCACCCTCGCCGACGCCCTGGCCGCGGCGGTCGACATGACGGGACAGGACTCACCGGCCACCGGAACGACCACGAACCGATGACCGGCCGCCAGTCCATGGACATCCCCATCCTCAGACTCGGTGACGTACTGGTCACCGGGCTCATCAACGAGCTCGACGACAAGACGGCCACCGTCTTCGCCGACGAGTTGACCGAGCGCATCGCCACCGAGCGGGCCACGGGCGTCCTCATCGACATCTCCCGGCTGGAGATCATCGACTCCTTCGTGGCGCGTACCCTGACCGAGCTGAGTACCATGGCCCGGCTGCTGGGCGCCCGGGTGATCGTGGCCGGCATGCGGCCGCCCGTGGCGATCACCCTCGTCGAGCTGGGCCTGCGACTCAACGGGGTGGAGACCGCACTCAACGCGGAGCAGGGGATGGCCGCACTGGGCTGGCACCACGCCCCGCGGCCCCCGGAAGGGGGGACCCGGCGTGAAACTCTCGGGTGAAAGGACGGTGAGCGCCCCACCGGCACCCGCCGAGGGAGGCGGCGGAGGCGCGAGCGCCCGGACCACCTATCCGGTCCGTACCGACGAGGACCTCATCACGGTCCGGCACGCGGTGCGGGCCGCCACCGTCGAGACCGGCTTCGGACTCGTCGACCAGACCCGCGTCGTCACCGCCGCCAGCGAGCTGGCGCGCAACGCCTACATCCACGGCGGGGGCGGCACGGTGACCATCGAGTTCCCCAGGAACGCCGGACGCCGGGGCGTGCGGCTGACCGTCAGGGACGAGGGGCCCGGCATCCCCGATCTGGAGGCCGCGCTGGCCGACGGTTTCACCACCGGCTCCGGTCTGGGGCACGGGCTGGGAGGCGCGCGCCGCCTCATGCACGAGTTCGAGGTGCACACCGAGGCGGGCCGGGGCACCACCATCAGCGTGACCCGCTGGAACACGCAGTGAGCCCGTCGTCCCCCGTCGCGGAGGCCCTGACCGAAGAGATCCGCATCGACCACGAGAGCGCGATCCACGTGGCGGCCTCGGCCGCGCGCGGCTGCGCACAGCGGTGCGGGCTGCCCGGGGCCATGCCCGACCAGGCGGCCGTCGTCGCCAGCGAGCTGGCCAGCAACCAGGTCAAGCACGCCGCCGACGGAACGGTGTACGTGCAACCGACGCTCCGGGGCGACGGCGTGGAGATCACCGCCGTCGACCGCGGCCCCGGCATCCGCGACCTGGACCGCTCGATGGCCGACGGCTACACCACCACCGGTTCCCTCGGAGCCGGGCTGGGAGCGGTCCGCCGGATCGCCACCGAGTTCACCATCCGCACCCAGCCGGGCTCGGGCACCCTGGTCAACGCCCGGCTGTCCGCTCCGGGCGGACGGCCGCAGGACCGGTACGGCGTCGGATCGGTGTGCCTGCCCGCCCACGGCGAGAAGCGCTGCGGCGACGCCTGCACCGTGGCCGGCACCGGGGATGCCCTCACCGGCCTCGTCGTCGACGGACTGGGACACGGCGCCGCGGCCGCCGAGGCGGCCCGCTCCGCCCTGCGATCCTTCCACACCGCACCCGATCGCCCTCTGGCCGACATCCTGACCTCGCTGCACCGCTCGCTGCGCCACACCCGCGGCGCGGCGGCGGGCGTGGTGCGGGTGCACCCCGACCGTGCCGAGTACTGCGGCACGGGCAACATCCGCGCCACGGTGCTCTCGGGCGGCGAGGTGCTCCACCGGATGGCCGGCCAGCCCGGCATCGTGGGCTGGAACGTTCCCACCCCCCGGCCGCGCACCGTGCACCTGGCGCGAGGGGCGGCGGTCGTCCTGCACAGCGACGGCATCGAGTCCCGCTGGTCGCACAGCCCGCCCACCTTTCTGCTGCGGCTTCCGCCGTCCCTGCTGGCGGCGGCCCTGGCCCACGGGCACCGGCGCGTCCGGGACGATGCCACGGTGCTCACCGTCCAAGCGGCGTAGAGGTTCCATGACCGACAACACCACTTCCCACCACCACACACTGCCGAGCCTGCGGCACGCGGTGCGCGGAATCGCTCGCGTCCACCGGCTGCCGGTGGAGACCAGGGCCCGGCTGGTGATGTCCGCGGTGGACCTGGCGCGCGCCGAGATCGCGGCGGGACGGCCGGTGCGGCTGGAGGCCCATGTCGAGCCGCCCGCCGGCGGTCCGCCGGGGCAGCTCGTCGTCACCCTCGACACCCTCAGCGATCTGACGGCCGACCGCGACGGCATCGCGGGCCTGCCCCTCCCCGCCCAGTTCGCCTCCGGAGGCTCGGTCACCTGGCGCATGCCGCTGCCCGGGCAGGGAGGCGACGGTGACGCGGGCACGGTCCCGCCGGCCCGGACCGGCGGCGGACCGGCGGCCGGGAGCGACTGCCCCACGTCGGAGGACCACGCGGCGGAGCAGGAGCTGCGCGCCGTGCTGGCCCGCCTGGACGCCCTCACCGCCGAGCACCGGCGGCTCAAGCACGAACTGGCCGAGACCAACCGGGGCACCCTCGCCCTCTACGTCCAGCTGGAGGAGCGCGACGAGCAGTTGCGCAAGGCCCACGGCCAGACCCTGCGCGAACTGGAGGACGCGCTGCGGCCCGCCCCGATCGAGGTCGGGGGTCTGGAGATGGCCGTCCACTACGCGCCGGCCGGCACCGACGCTCCCACCGGCGGGGACCTGTACGACTGGCTCCAGCTTCCCGACGGCACCGTCCACATCACCGTCGTCGACGCCCTCGGCCACGGTGTGACCAGTACCCGCGGCGCCCTCAACGTCACCCACGCGGTGCGGACCCTGGCTCTGGAGGGACATCCGCTGGAGTCGATCATCGCCCGGACGGCCGAGATCCTGATGCCCTTCGACAGCGAGCTGATGTCCACCGTGCTGCTCGCCCGGTTCAACCCGGCCACCGGCGACCTGTTCCTGGCCAACGGCAGCCACCCGCCCGCACTGCTGCTGCCGGCGGGAGGCGAGCCCGAGTACCTGGAGGTACGCGGCCGGGGCATCGGCTACCCGCTGCCGGGCAGCGAGCGCCTGCTGCACGCCAGGATGGGCCCCGGGGACATGCTCATCCTCTACACCGACGGCCTCACCGAGAGCCGCAAGGACCCGCGGGAGGGCGAGAAGCGGCTGGTCGAGGCGGCCCGCCGCCATGCGGACAGACCCATCGCGGAGGTTCCCGGCTCCATCGCCGAGGACATGCACACGGTCATCCTGCACCCCGACGACACCCTGGCGCTGGCCGTGGGGGGGGGGGGGGGGGGCGGCGGGGGGCGCCCCCCCCCCCCCCCCCCCACCACCGGAGAGCCGGCGGTTACGCCGCGTGGTTCAGGCCGTCGCCACCGGGCCAGGGGCCGTCACCGGAGCTGCCCCGCCCCGGGTCGGAGGCGCTGCTGTCGTGCCGGTCGTGGATGCTCGCGAGGACTTCCACGGCGACCAGAAGACCCTCCTCCACGGAGGGGGTGGTGTCTCCCACTTGGTGCTCCTTCCTCTACCGGTTCTCCCGCCGGGTTCGGCGGGAAGCTGTGGTGTGCGGAGGTGCTGGTGTTGCCGGGGCCGCCCCGTGGCCGTAGGGGAGTCGTCCACGGGGACGGGGTAGGAGGTGGCGGCTCGCCGGCCCGGGCGGTGTTCAGCCGCGCCGCGGGAAGCCGCCTCGTGCTCGGTGCCTTTCTCCACGCCGCCTGCCGGGCGACTCGGCTCCGGCGGGAGCGCCGGGTTGCGCGGAGCGCGTCGGTGCGTCGTTGAGGAGAACGGCTTGCCATACCTGCTCCTGCAGCTTCCGGATGCAGAGGCCGCAGGCGTACATCGGTGCCTGGACACCGGCCACGTTCACGGGACCGATCCACAGGACGCGGGTCCACCGCCGGCCGCAGTAGAGCCAGCAGGAGCCGTTGACCCACCGGTTTCCGTCGTCGGTGGCCGCCGGGGCGGGAAGCCCGCCCCGGGCGAAGTCGGGGATGCCCGGTGCCGCCCTGTGTGGCCCGGCCGGTTCCGGAAGCACGGTGCTCCCCCGGGGGTCAGGTGCCCTGGGTGGGCACGGGGCGGGACTCGCCCTTCTCGGAGTCGGCGAAGAGGAGGGTGGGCTCGGAGAGGATGTCGCGGCCCGCCTCGCTCTTGTAGATCTCGTCGACGCTGCCGAACCGAGCCTCGGAGTAGTCGAGTTCGAGGAGGGCGGCGGCCTGGCGGACCGATGCCTCGTCCGGGCCCTCGATCTCGACGAAGGTGGGGAGGTCCGGCCAGGTGTCGAAGTCGAAGACGACCTCGCCCAGGCGCCACTCCTCCCGGTAGTTCTCCTGGTAGCGGACCTGGCGCAGCCCGATACGGCGAAGGATCTCGGCCATGGCGTGCAGGTCGGCCACCTCGGTCTCGACCTCGGTGGTGCCGTCGATGGTGGTGGCGTCGGTGACCTGCTTGAGCGTGAGCGTGGATCGGGTGCCCTCGTCCCGCAGGCGGATCCAGGCGCCGACGTCGAGGGTGTCGTTCTCGAAGATCTTGCGGGTGAGGAGGGTGCGCGGGAGCACCTGGACGGCACCGAGCCGGGTCAGCCTGGTCTGCAGGCCGACGACGTCGACGGCGAGGAACTTCGCTTCGTACTCGTGCTTCATGAGTCCTTCTTCCCGTATCGGTGGGAGGGGCCGGGCGTACGGGCCGCGAGGATCAGACCCATGCGGTGGGTGTGGTCCTGGAGCCGGCCGACGTGGGCCCGTTCGGTGAACTCGTTCGTGCGCAGCGTGAGTAGCACGTTCCAGTCGCCGATGAAGTGGCGCCGGAGCCTTTCCGGGGACATGTAGTGCTCGACCAGGTGGGGGCGGTGCTCGACGGGCATCATGAACTCCGCGCCGAAGAGGCCGCCCGGACCGACCAGGCGCTGCATGCGGTGGACGAACTCGGCGAGCGGGCGGTGGTGGTTGGCACTGTAATGCCAGGAACAGCTCGTCCAGACCGCGTCGCAGGGCGTGCCCGGCGGTTCGTTCTGGAGGAAGTCGCCCTCGACGACCTGCACGCGGCCGTGGAGCTCTTCAAGTTCGAGCCGGTCGGTCAGGCCCATCGCGTGGGTGTGCTCCTCACCCGGAAGGCGGACCTCGCCGCCGTGCAGGACCAGCGGGTCGCGTTCGATGGCGATGACGCGGTAACCGGCGGCTGCCAGCGGCAGGACGAACTTGCCGTCGCTCGCGCCGACGACCGCGACGGTGGCGTCAGCGGTGGTGTGCTCCTTCAGCGCGGCGAGGAACTGGGGGAAGAAGGTGAGGGTGTGCTCCCACAGGCTCTGTGTCCGCACGGTGGTGGGCTCCTTGCGTGTCGATGGTGAGGATCGCCCGGAGGACTTCGTCGGGACTGAGGCCGGTGGTGTCCACACGGTGCATCGGGAACCGGGCGTAGGCGGCGGTGAGCCGGTCGACGGCGGCCTCGGCGAGGGCGTCCCAGTGGGTCACCGGCTTGTCCCGCCCGGCCAGGCGCCGTCGGCGCTCGTCCTCTCCGCAGACCAGGTGGTAGGTGACGGGCTGCGGCAGGTCGGGCGGCAGCGTGATCCCGAGGCGAGTGCCGAAAGTGTGGTGGGTGGCCAGGCAGCGGGCGAAGTAGCTCTCCACGACGACCGGGATGCCGAGGGCGAGATGGCGCCGTATCTCGTCGGCCGCGGTGAACAGCGCGGAGAGGTGGAAGCACATCCGTGCCTCGATGTTCCCCCGCGTGTCCACGTCGCGCCGCAGGCGCTGGTAGGCGGGCGGTACGGTCGGGACCAGCACCGCGCCGCGGGCCGCTGCCAGCATCGGCGCGATGGTCGACTTGCCGGTGCCGCGGAGTCCTTCGAGGCTCTCGAACAGCGGGCGGTCAGACACGGCCGTACACCACGACCACGTCCGGCACCGCGAGGGCCAGTTCGTCGGTGGCGGTGGGCCGGTGGGCGATGCGATTGGCGCGCTTGTCGTACCAGAAGGCGTGCGCGTCCCTGCCGACGGCCTTGCAGGACATGGTGAGCGCACCGCGCGGGTCGGCCTCGATCCGCTCGATCTCGGTCGGGCCGCCGGCGGGTGCGCAGACCTCCGGGGCGCCGTGCTCGGACAGGTCCTCGTCGACGACCACCTCGACGGCCGGCTGGGCCTCCCGGAGCCGCTCGCGCAGGCGGGCGTACGCGGCGGGGTCGGTGACCAGGAGCTCCGGGTGGGCGGCGGCGTTGCCGACCGGACGCAGGCAGTGCAGCTTCAACTGCCGTACCCCGAAGTGCTCCAGGACGCGGGCCAGCGGCAGTACCTCGTCGATGTTGCGGGAGGTGACCGTCACGGTCGCGCCCGTGGGGACGCCGAGTTCCCGGGCGAGGCCGAGCGCGTTCAGCGCGCTCTGGTGGCTCCCGGACCTGCGGATGTGGTCGTTGGTCGAGCCGACACCCTCCAACGAGACCCGCAGCAGGTCCAGGTGCGGGGCGATCTCGGCCAGCCGGCGCTCGATCCGGTAGCCGTTGGTGCAGATCTCGACCCGCAGGCCCAGCTCCTGCCGGGCGTGCCGGACCACCCGGGCGAGGTCCTTGTAGACGAACGGCTCGCCGCCGAGGAGGGTGACGGCCTCGGTGCCGTACCGGTCCCGCATGAGCGTGAGGAGGTTGGCGGCCTGCTCGGCGGTGAAGGCGTCGGCGTGCTGGAGTCGGGTGCCGTGGAAGCAGTGCAGGCACTCGAAGTTGCAGCGGTACAGCAGCTGCAGGTACAGCATCCGGATCCTGCGGATACCGGTGACTTCCGCGATCACGTGGGCCTCCTCCGGCCAGTCGCCCGGTTGGAGACCCGATGGTGGCGGAGCGTACGGGGACCGCGTCACCGCGTATCCGGACGCTCCGAGGACGTCCCGGGACGTTTTCAGCGCGCCGCGAAGGACTCCAGGATCCTCAGGAAGTCCGCGGTGTCCGACAGGTCGGGCAGTACGACGGACGCGCCGGCGGCGACCAGCTCCTCGGCGCTGTGGATGCCCGAGGCGACCGCGACGATCCCGGAACCCGTGGTGAGTGCGGACTCCACGTCCCGTGGCGTGTCACCCACCAGCACCACGGGCACGTCAGGGCGCACATCGCGAAGAAGGCGGGCGCGCTCCCGGGCGACGGCCACGAGGCCGGGGCGCTGGAGCGCGTCGGCACCGTAGGCTCCGACCGACAGGTCGAGCAGAGGGCCGAGGTCGAAGGCCGACAGCTTCACCCGGGCGTTGGCCGCGATGTTCCCGGTCAGGACCGACGACACCCAACCGTCCTGTACCGAGACGGTCTTGAGCGCGTCACGCACGCCCGGCAGAGCCGTCCCACGCCTGCGCAGCTCCTCAAGCCGCTCCTGGCCGGCGAGGGCGAGGGCGGCCTCGACGGCGGCCCAGTCCGGCTCGGGCAGACCCTCACGCAGGAACATCTCCCGCATGATCAGGCGGTCCGTGCGGCCCTCGGTCCGTGCCGGTCCGGTCGGCGGACGACCCGCCAGCGCCGAGAACGCGGCCGCGTAGATCTCCTTGCTCACCCCTGCGTTGTCGATGAGCGTGTGGTCGATGTCCCACAGGACGATGAGCTGCATTCCGCCAGGGTAAGCACCCGGGCGCGGCGCCGGCCTCGCAGGAACGTCCCATAACGTCCTTGCCCGATCACGCCCGCCTCGGCTTCCATGGACCCTGTGAACGAGCGACTTCACTCCGTACTCGCCCAGCGCGGCGTCCCGCCCGAGTCGCTCGCCGAAGCCTGCGGGGTGGACCCCAAGACCGTCAGCCGCTGGCTGGGCGGGCGCGTACCCCATCCACGGCACCGCTTCCGTGTCGCGCAGCACCTGCGGGTGGAGGAGACCTTCCTCTGGCCAGCCCCGCAACCCCGGACCGGCCGCCCCGCCGCCGGATCAGGCGCCGAACTCGTAGGCACCTACGCCAACCGCGCCAGCATTCCCCGCGAGATGTGGCTCTCACTGCTGCGGGAGGCCCGGAAGGAGATCGGCGTACTCGTCTTCTCCGGCACCTTCTTCGCCCAGTCCAACCCGCACGTCGCCAAGATGCTCGCCGAGCGCGCGGCCGACGGCGTCCGGGTCCGCCTGTGCTTCGGCGACCCGGCGGGCCGGGCGGTCGCCGTCCGGGGCCGGGAGGAAGGCATCGGCGACACCCTCGCCGCCAAGGTCCGCGCCTCCCTGACCTACTACCGCTCCCTGCTCTCCGAGGAGGGATGCGAGGTGCGGCTGCACGACACCACGCTCTACACATCGATGTTCCGTTACGACGACCACCTGCTGGTCAACCCGCACATCTGGGGCCAGCCGGCCAGCGCCAATCCTCTTCTCCACCTCCGAAGAGTCGACGCCGCCGGGTGGTTCGACAACTACGCTCAGAGCTTCGACGCCGTCTGGGCCGGTGCCCGGCCCTGGACGCCCGACCAGGAGGGGATGGCCGCCCATGGGCAGGACTGAGTACTACCACGACCCCGACGCCCCCAAGGCGAACACCCTCATCCCCGCCAGCAACCTGCTCGTCGCCGACGCGGACGGCGCCATCCTGCTCCAGCGTCGGCGCGACACCGGCCAGTGGGCCCTGCCCGGCGGCGCCCAGGACATCGGGGAGACGGCAGCGCAGTGCGCGGTGCGCGAATGCCTGGAGGAGACCGGCATCATCGCCGAGATCACCGGCTTCCTCGGCGTCTACACCAACCCGCACCACATCGTCGCCTACACCGACGGCGAGATCCGCCAGCAGTACGAGACCACCTGCATCGGCCGCCCCGTCGGCGGCGAACCCACGGTCAACGACGAGGCCGACGGCGTCCGCTTCGTTCCCCCGGCCGACCTGGACCGGTACGACATCCATCCCAGCATGCGCCGGCAGATCGGCGACTACCTCGCCGGCACCTACCCCCACCTGGACTGAGCATCCCCCATAGCCCCTTCGGGCATGGGAGGTACCCCCAGCGCCTCCTCCACCCGACCCACCGCGGCGAAGATCTCCGGCGCCGCCCGGCGGATGAACCGCCCCACCACACTGTCGTCCCCGTAGCGGCCCCGGATCTCGGCCACCCGCTCCTCGGCGGTGGTCCGCTCCCCGTCGGGCGTCGTCGTCATGTCGCAGTAGACCAGCGCGTCCACCAGTAACTGGTCCTCCAGTAACGGGAACTCCGCCTCCAGCACCTCCCGCAGCCCGCGCTCCTCGGCCTCCAGCAGCGCGAACGAGTGGTTCGCCACCAACCGCACCAACCGCTCGTCCGCACCATGCTCGTCACGCAGGAACCGAGCCCCGTCCAGCGGATGGAACCCCGTCACGGCCAGCCGCGGCGCGTACCCCACGTCGTGCAGCGTGGCAGCAGCAACGAGCAGGCTGGTGCTTTTGCCGAGCACCTGCCCGACTTCGGTCGCACGTTCTGACACTCCCTGGACGTGCGCCCATCGGCGTGGGAGTGCGGTGCTGAGTTCGGCTTCCGCTACCTGCGTTGCCCACTCTCCGATCAGTTCGTCCATGTCGGCTTTCTGCCCGTGGATGTTCCGTCCACCCCTTCAAATACGCTCATCAACTTGACTCCGTTGGGGATCTTGGGGTCCCGACGGGCAGTGTGATCAACGAGCACGCTCGGCTCTGTTCAAGGACCGATGCAGTTGCTGAGGTGCCCATTGTCGCTCCACGTCCGTTCTTGTGAGCAAGTCCCCTCTTTGACCGTGCAGATGGCGCGGGCGGGCAAACCGGGCGGTAGGACGGCGATGTGGGTGAGAGACCACCTGGACGGGCTGTGGTGTGACGAAGACTTCGCCGACTGGTACCTGGCAACGGCCGCCTGGACCTCTCGCCGCCCAGCCAGCCACCGCCTGTGTCCTGTAGTTCCTGCTTGGTCTACCGGACCTGCAGGCGGCCTGGTTGCCGCCCCCTGGCGGTCACGGCTCAGGAGTCGTGACGGCGAACAAAGCGGAGAACGTGAAGATCAACGAGCGGTAGATCAGCGGGATCGAAGGGTGGGAGGAAGAGAACGGAACGGTGGGTGTGACTGTCCCGCTGATGCTGAGAGGCCGCCACTGATCGGTAGGGCAGGCCGTCGGGCAGGCAGGCCAGGCGATCTGGAGGGGTGCTCGCTACATGGACGGGGCGTGAGGCTTCAGGAAGCCGCGCCCACCGTTCCGCCTCTGCTGCAGATCAAGAAACCATGGATGAGTTTAGGGCGTCCCCTGTACCGTCGAAGCGACACGCTGTCGCTGGTGTCCCAGGAGGGGGGAAGAGACACAGGGGTGTGCTGGAACGAACAACCCGATGACGCTTTTAACGTGCGGTGACCGGCAGTCCGGTCGCTCCGTGTGATGAGGCGCTGCTCCCAGCGTGCTGATCATCGTCCACCCCTACCTCTGAAGGCCATGAACGTATTCGACCGTTGGTACAAGGGGCTCAGCAACTTCGACCGGGACCTCGTCCTGCATCACTTCTACGCAGAGGATCCGGTTCCGCTAGGCGAGCTTGCTTCTCGGCATGCCCTTCTTCAGGAAACTGCGCGGCAGCGCCGAAATTTTCTCATGGAGAATTTCAACCGCAGTATCGAGGAGGATTCGATACTTCATGCCTGGATAGAGCGCGCGGAACTTGAATTGCGAAAACCTTGCCTCGTCAGTTCGTTTCTAGACCGCCACGCTTGGCTTGGCGAGAGTATTGGTGACAGGCTCACCGTCCTCCGCCTGTTCACCGGCATGCGCTGGCTGGATGCGACTATCTCCGCTTCCCCGACCGGACAGTGGATCTTCGCGGACGACCTGGAAGATTGTGGCGCCGCCACGGTGAGAGCCCTTGATCTTGATGTCGACGAGGTAATGAGCCTGTCGACAGCCTCCGCTCTCCTTGACGCACGTCAGGTGCCTGCCCCCAGTGATCTCGACACCCTACGTCAGTGGCTGATTCACTGCGGTCTTGACTGCGAGGGAAACCAGATCTCGTTGACTCGCTCCAAGCTCCAGCCGACTGAGACCGCTGTCGCCTCTGGCGAGCTGTCCGAGCTGGTCGAGCAGCTGTCCGCCCTCATCCTAGTAAATAAAAAAGGCGAGAGTATTCTTACTCTCGGTGACCTCCTTGGTGAGGCGGAGACGGTGGACGGGGAGCTTGGAGTGGTCTCCCGCATGCTTCGCGACACCGCCTTCACGGCGGACGAGGGCTGGGTTGTGCCGGATCGTTCCACCGATTCTGAGCGGCGTCGGGCAGTGCGAGGTGAAGGAACCTCGATGGATCAGAATGCTACGGAGGGTAATAGTTCTTCGAGTGTGATCGAGGAAGTCAGAAACAGGGAAGCAGAGGGTGACGAATCCATTCCGCCTGCAGGCATGCTGGCGGATGCCGACGAAGCGGGTCTGGAGGCATCGCCCGGAGACCTCATCGCGCAACTCCTCGAAGGCTGCGCTGAGGGCATGAGCACCTCGCTCATCGAGGGTGCGCTGGACGGAGTTGTGCCACAGGGAGAAGTGGCAGAAGCGCTCTTCACGGATGCGCGCTTCGCGATCACGGCCAGGGGAGCTTGGTGCCTCCAGAACGGTTCTGACACGACTGCCCCCTCCGCTGCAGCGATCTCGGCCCAGGGTCTTTCCTCCCGAGAAGAAGCGTCCGCCTCGACCACCGAGGCCGCCGGCGGCGTCGGCTCGCGCGGCGGGCTTCAGCGTGAGCGCGAGCGCCTCGACAAGGTGGAGGCTGCCTTGCGCGAGGCGGACATCCCGCTGACTACCGAGGAACTGAAGGAGCGCACGGGCGTCACCATCGGGATCCAGTATCTCCGGCAACAGATCGAAGGGGATGCCCGCTTCAGCCGGAGCCAGCGGAACCAGTGGGCGCTGACCGAGTGGCACCTCCCGGTGTACAAGCCGATCAAGGAACTGATCTCCGATATGGTCGATGCACACGGCGGCCAGGTTGAGGCAGACAAGGTCGTGGCGCTTCTCCGCCGAGACTTCGATATCAAGGAGTCCAGCCTGCGGGCCGCCATGTCCATTGCACCCTTCACTGCACGCGGAGGGATCGTCCGCCGTATAGGTGATGACCTGAACACTGGCTCCGAGGAAGCAACTGCCCCCGCAGCCAGCACCGCTGAGGCCGACGCGTCGGCCGAGCAGCAGCCCCACCCCGTCGAAGAGGCCCCCGACGTGGACGACCTCATGGACCATCTGGGGTTGATCTGATGGTGGCTTCCCTTTTCCTCCGCGACTGCGGCGCTGAGTCCGACTACCGCAGCGACCGTAACAACCTTGTCGAGGACTTCTACCTGCCTGCCCTCGCTGCCTCCACCGCCTATGACCGGGCCGTGGGCTACTTCGCTGCGTCCGTGATCGCCACGCTCGGGCAGGGAATCGACGAGTTCACCGCGCGCGGCGGCACTATGCGGATCATCGCCTCCCCCTACCTTGACCCTGTCGACATCAAGGACATTGAGGACGGCTACGAGCTGCGCGAAGTGCTCCAGCGTGCTGCCCTCCGCGACCTGGAGCAGGCGGTCGAGGACGCGCGGGCAGCCCGCGGCCTCGGCAAGCTCGGACGACTGGTCGCCGAGCACCGAGTCGATTTCAAGCTGGCCTATGTCGAAGAGCGTGGCCGCGTCGGCATATACCACGAGAAGATTGGTGTCTTCAGGGACGGCCGAGACGTCATCGCCTTCAAGGGCAGCGCCAACGAGACCCGCTCCGGCCTCGTCGGCAACTTCGAGGCGATCGAGGTCTACCGGAGCTGGGATCCGAGCGATGCACGCCGGGCCGCGCGCATAAGCAAGGACTTCGATGACCTCTGGGAAAACCGCACGCGGATGCTGCGCGTCATCCCGTTTACTGAGGCCGCCAAGGTGATCGTCGAGCGCAGCGCCCGGGCCACCGCCGACCAGTACGAGCTGGATGACCTCCCGACCTGCGGAACCCCCATCCGCACCACGCCGCTGCCTACTCCTGGCACGCTTGCGATCCCGCCCAGTCTGAAGGTTCGCGACTACCAGAAGGAAGCCGTCCAGAACTGGTTCCGCAACCACTGCCGAGGCATCCTCCGCATGGCCACAGGTACAGGCAAGACCCTCACCGCGCTCTCTGCTGCCTCTCAGCTCGGCACGCTCCTTCGGAAGAGCGATGCGTCCGCCTCACTCCTCACCGTCGTCGTGGCCCCGTACCAGCATCTAGTCGACCAATGGGCCAAGGACATCGAGTGGTTCGGCGTGACACCGTTGCGGGCCTACGAGGCGACCAGTAGATGGTCCCCGCGCGCTCACAGCTTGCTTCAGAACATCACCCTCGGCGGTACCCGAGGCGGTGTCATCGTCACCACCAACGCCACCTTTAGCGGCGATGCCTTCCAGAACCTGCTCAGCTCCTACCGGGGGCACCTTCTCCTCATCGCGGACGAGGCTCACAACCTCGGCGCCGCACACCTGCGTACCTGCCTCCCGGAGAAGGCCCAGTACCGCCTCGGTCTCTCCGCCACCCCGGAGCGCTGGTTCGATGAGGAGGGCACCGCCGCCCTCACCGACTACTTCGACCGAGTCGTCTTCGAGATGGGCATTGGCGAAGCCATCCGCCGCGGCGCTCTGTGTCGTTACACCTACACGCCCATCCTTGTGGAGCTGGACGACGAAGAAGCCGAGCTGTACGCAGAGACCAGTGCGAGGATCGCCCGCCTGATCGCGGCCGGCACAGACCTGAAGGAGACCGCCGACCGGGACAGCCCGCTCGGTCGACTTCTGAAGAAGCGCGCTGACATCATCGGCCATGCCCGCGGCAAGCTAGAGATCCTCCACGCGGAGATCGAAAGGCGCCGGGACACCAGCCACCAGCTGATCTACTGCGCCGAGGGCAAGCACCCCCTTCTCCACGAACATGGCACCGACGGCCCGCGCCAGATTGACCAGGTCATGGAGATAGTCGGCAACGAGCTGCACATGCCCGCTGCCCGCTACACCTCGGAGACCAAGCGCTCGGCCCGCCTGGACATCCTGCGCCGCTTTGAGAACAACGACCTCCAGGTCATCTCCTCCATGCGCTGCTTGGATGAAGGCGTGGACGTCCCGGCCTCCCGGACCGCCTACCTCCTGTCCAGTTCCTCCAACCCCCGCCAGTTCATTCAGCGCCGCGGCCGCGTCCTGCGCAAGGCACCCGGCAAGGAGCGGGCGGACATCATCGACTTCGTCGTCGTGCCGCCTGCGGGCGGGGACGCGATTCAGTACGAGACCGAACGCAGCCTGCTCCGTCGCGAGCTGGCTCGCGTCGAAGAATTCGCTCACCTCGCTGACAATGAAGGGGAAACGCTCAATGTCCTCCGCCCCGTGCGCGAGCACTACGGCATCTTCGACACCTGAGCCTTCATTGCAATTACCCTCATTCCTTTCGTACCTGCTACCTCGAACCAGGAGTAACTAGTGAGCGACGAAACAGCCGGCCAGCTTCCCGTACGAACGGTGCGCGACGTCCTGAACGAGCTGCCGCGGGAAGCCAAAATCCTCGTCCAGAAGGTCATCGACCTGGAGACCGAGAACATTCACATCAGGGAGACGACCAAGGTCGTCCCGAAGATCGTAGACGCCGTGAGGGAGCTGACCAAGTGAAGCTGCTCAAGCTGACGCTGAAGAACTTCCGCGCCTTCTACGGTGAGCAGTTCCTCGATCTTTCTGTAGAAGAGGGAAAGCCCGCCGTCCTCATCTTCGGTAACAACGGTGCCGGCAAGACTACCCTGCTCAACGCATTCGCCTGGGCTCTCTACGGCACTTTCTCGGAAGACGTGGAGCAACAGCATCGCGTCATTCACGACAAGGCATGGGCGGACACCGCGTTCGGGGAGGACGTCACGGCCTCGGTTCGGCTGGACTTCGAGCACGACGGGACCCGGTTCTCTGTGGTCCGGCAGGTTACTGTGACCAAGGAGAAGGCGGATCAGGAGCCCGTCGAGCCTGAGTTGACGGTCACGGAGGTCGGGACGGACGGCGAAGCCCAGAGCATCCTCAACGGACAGGACCGGATCGAGAAGATTCTGCCCAAGGGCCTGCGTCAGTTCTTCTTCTTCAACGGTGAGCGCATGGAGAAGATGTTCTCCGGCGACGTGAAGCGGGGAGGCGAAGGCAAGAACGAGGAGGTCCAGAAGGCCATCAAGACCCTTCTGGACTTGGAAGCCATCGAGCGTGCTCTGGAGGATCTTCCGAAGGTCTCCCGAAAGCTCGCCAGCGAGATCGATTCCAAGGAGGACAGCAGGCTGAAGCAGCTGTCCGAGCACATGGACCACCTCGCCATCCGCGAGAAGGAAGAGGTGGCAGAGATGCTGCGTCTCTCCGGCGAGATCAGCGCCTTCCAGAAGGAAGTTCAGTCCATTGACCGCGCCCTGCTCCAGAACAGGGAGGCGGAACCGCTCCAGAAGAAGCGGGACTCGCTGACCCGCCGGATCAAGGCTGCGCATGACCGGCACATTGAGTACAAGAGCCGAAAGCGCGAGCTGCTGTCGCGACACGGCTTCCTGGCTTTGACCAGCGGGATCGACACCAAGGTGATTGAGCTCGCAGACGAGATGCGAGAGCGCCGCCAGCTGCCCGCAGGTATCCAGCGCAGCTTCATCGAGGACATCCTCGAAGCCCAGCTGTGCATGTGTGGCCGTGAGGTCCGCGAGGGGACCCAGGAGTACGAGGAGCTGGACAAGCGTAAGTACAATGCCGGTCTCGAGGACGTCCAGGAGAGCTGGATGCGGGTCAGCGGCAAGATGAAGAACCTGGAGGAGAGGCGCCAGGAGATTCTGGAGCAGCTCACCCTCAACGCTTCCGACATCCAAAAGGCAGACGCCGAGATCAGCGAGCTGGAAGCAGAACGCTCCGATATCGATCGGCAGCTGGAGGGGGTGAACATCCAGGACGTTCAGCGCCTTATCGAGCGCCGGAAGAACTATGCCTCCAAGGAGACCGACGCCCGTGTCGCGCACAAGGAGGCTGAGAACAAGGTCACCTCGATCAGGCAGGAGGCAGAGTCCATAGGCCGTCAGTACCGGAGTGCTGAGGCCAAGAGCGAAAAGGCTCGAAAGGTTCAGAAGCAGGTCGAGCTCGTCGAGAAGGTGCGTGCCGCGCTGAAGGAGATCCTCGAAATTAAGACTGAGGAGGTCCGCGATCAACTCGACAAGAAGGTTAAGGAGGTATTCTCCCGGATCTTCATCAAGAGCTACGTACCCGAGCTGAACGACGACTTCGAGCTGGAGCTGCACACCGCGAGCGGAGTGGCCATCCGCTCCACCGGTGAGAACCAGATTCTCGGCCTCAGCTTCGTCGGCGCGGTCTCCGAGGTTGCCAGGAACATCAGTGCCCGGAAGAAGAGCAGGGGGGAGGTGACCATCGAGACCGGCAGCGGCGGTGTCTACCCGGTCGTCATGGATGCCCCCTTCGGCAGCCTCGACCTGACCTATCAGGAAGAGATCTCCAAGGCCCTGCCAGCGCTGACATCTCAGATCATTACCCTCCTCTCGCAGTCGCAGGCGCGGGGCAAGGTTCTGGAGAACCTCCAGCAGGCCGCCAATCAGATGTACGTACTGCGTTCTTACACGCCGAACCAGTCGGCGGGCGAAGAGACGATCGTGATCAACAACCGTGAGGTTCCGTACGTGTCACACGGTGACTTCGAGCACACTCTTCTGGAGAAGGTGACCTTCTGATGGCCTACACGGACCGATTCCGCCGGCCCCGCGCGCATGAGGACTTGCTCGGTAAGCTCACCGACAGAAAGACCGGGACGTTCGCGACCATGGTCGAGGCGATGATGTTCGCCGCGCTGCTCGGCCGCCGCCGAGGCGAGCGAAAGCCGTTCGACGAGGCCGATGAGCCGATCCGCCTCGCGCTCATGGAGAGCAGGGACTACGGGGAGGTGCTCCTCGACATGCTTGGAGCCGTCGAGTACCCCGACGACCCGAAGATCCTTAGCGCGGACCGCCAGCCTGAGCGGGTCCTCATCTTCGAGGAGTACGCGAACGCCGGCCTGTCCCACCTGCAGACTCTCATAAACCGTCAGTCCGACCAGGACCTTGACACGGTCATCTCGAACCTCGTCCTCGAAGGGCTTAGGAAGCCTCCGTTGGAAGAAGAGAAGGACGACGTTGGCGACATCCTCGCCAGCGCTGACCTGGACTGGTAAAGCCGCTACTTCAGGGCAGGGTTGGCAGCCGGAAGCCGTACGGCTGTCAACCCTGCCCCAGGGTCATTGAGAAGTGATCTTGTGTCCGGGTTCGTCATGCCAGCCCGAGGGCGGTGAGGGGTCGCAGGTGGTCACGGCCGGTGCGGCGGAGGGCGGCGGCGATGTTGGTGTGGCCGTCTTGGCGGTGGACGCCGACGGCGAGGTTGCGCAGGCCGGCCATGACGCGGGGCAGGTTGCGGGTGCGGATCTTCGAGGCGTCCTCACGGAAGGTGCGGTCGCGGACGTGGTGGAGCTGGTTCTCGATGAGCCAGTGCCCGCGGATCCAGGCTGCGAGGTCGCGGCCGTCGGCCGCGCCGGGCGGCAGGCTGGTGACCAGGTAGATCCGCTGGATCGAGAGCTTGCCCGTTCCCAGGTCCCGTCTCCAGCGGACGACCTGGAGGGCCTGGCGGGCGTGCGGGTAGTCGAGGTGGGCGAACGCGGCCGTCTTCAGACGGCGGACCTCGTCGCGGTGGTGGCCCCGGCCGCGGTCGTAGTGGTCCAGGCGGACGTCACGCCAGGGCAGGCGGCGGACCTTCTCGTGGAGAGCGGGGTGGTTCCGCTTGATCACGGCCAGGTAGTGGGCGCCGCGTTCGTGCAGGTAGATGGCGTGGTCGTGCTGGGTGTGCAAGGCGTCCGCGGTGATCACCGCGCCGGTCAGGTCGATGCGGTCGAGAAGTGGGGCGAAGGCCGGGATCTCGTTGCTCTTCCCGTCGACTTGCCGTTGGGCGAGGACCTGGCCGCTGTGGGTCATCGCAGCAATCAGAGCGGTGGCCGGCCGCTTGGCGGTACGAGAGCCGCGGAGTCAGGACGCGCTGCGGGGCGTCGGCGACCCACTCTCCGATCGCCGTGATCGATGCGGCGCCGGCCAGCACGGCGGCGGCCGCGGCGGTGAGCAGGGCCGCCCATGGGTGACGGATGCCGCGGCGGGCCCGCGGGTCCGGTACTGCGGCCAGATAATTCCGCAGGTCAGCGACCGCTTCCAGCGGGTCGGGGCTGGAGGCGTCCCCCAGTTGCCGGAGGTATGACGGCATGCGGGAGGATGGGTGCGCAGGCATGGACTCGCTCGGTGCTCATACGGACTCGCCACCCACATGATCACCAGCGGCCATGCCTGTTCTGCATCCAGGGTCTCTGTCGACAGAAGTCGACAAGCCGTCACAACCGGCGCTCAGCAGGCGAACCGCCCACCTCGAGACTTCTCAAAGACCTTGACCCTGCCCACCTCTGTGGAGCGTAGTAGTTGGTCTCGTGTTCGCGGGGTGGGATGTCTCCGATGATGTGAAGCAGCTGGTCATTGAACCAGTCGACCCACTCTGCGGTGGGGGGGGGGGGGGGGGGCGCGCGGGGCGGGGCCGCGGCGGCGGGCCCGC
>NZ_JBXUOY010000017.1:0-36759 GCF_057196705.1 Streptomyces sp. ATLC9
CCCCCCCGGCGCCCCCCCCCCCGCCACCCCCGGGGGCCCGGGGCCCGCACCCGGTTCGGCGGTGGGTCCGACCGGTTACCGGCCCCACCGCCGAACCGTGGAGCAGGGGTCAGGCGACGTCCATGCCGCCGTCGAGGGTGATGATCTGGCCCGTCACCAGGGAGCCGGCCGGCTCGGCGAGGCGGGTGATCCAGGGCGTGACGTCGTCGGTCTCGCCGACGCGGCCCAGTGGCACCTGGTGCTTCACTCCCTCGAACAGTCCCTCCACCTCCTCCGGGGCCAGCCCGTTGGCCGCGTACGCCTCGGTGCGGACGAAGCCCGGGGCGACCGCGTTGACACGGATGCCCTTCGGCGCCAGTTCGGCCGCCCAGCTGCGGGTGAGGCTGTGGACGCCGGCCTTGCTCGCGGCGTAGACCGAGGAGCCCGGGGAGGCGTTGTGGCCCGCGCGGCTGGAGACCAGCACGATGCTGCCGCCGGGGGAGCGCAGCATCGGCAGCAGCTTCCCGGTGAGCAGCAGCGGGCCGACCAGGTTGATCTCCATGACCTCGCGGACGGTGGCCGGGTCCAGGGCCTCCAGCGGGCTGAAGCGGAAGACACCCGCGTTGTGCACCAGGACGTCCACCGTGCCGCCGAGTCCGGCGACGGCGGCGGCGACGGCCTCGGCCCCCTCCTCCTCGCTGACGTCGGCGGTCACCGCGACGACGGCGGGGTGCAGCGCGGAGACCTCCGCCAGGCGCTCGGCGCGGCGGCCGGTGACGACCACGTGCTTCGCGCCGAGGTCGGCGAAGGCCAGGGCGGCGGACCGGCCGATGCCGGTCCCGCCTCCGGTGACGACGACGGTCTGATCGGCGAAGGGCTTGTCCGACATGCGTGCTCCCCTGTCTGGGCGGATGGGCTGGACGGCCGGCCGGAAGGGCCGGGTGCGGTCGGCGGCCAGTACAGCCCGGGCCGCTGCACCACCGGTCGAGCCCGGCCGGAGGGCGCGGGAGCGGACGGCCGGCGACCGGTCAGGGGGTCTCGAAGCGGATGTCGCGGGTGTCGGCGTCGGCGGCGGCCGTGGCGAGCAGGCTCTCGGCCTCCTCGGCGAGCGCCTTCCGGTCCGCGGCCTTCACGGGGGCGAAGGGTTCGAGGACCAGGGTGGCCGCCTTCTTCTTCCGGTCGATCCGCCAGGTCCCGGCCACGAAGCCGTCCACCAGGAAGGTGGACTTCACCAGGCCGTTGCGGGTGATGATCAGCCTGCGCCGCTCGTCGGTGAGGATCCGGGTGCGGTCGGCGTGGGAGAGCAGGATGTTGTCGAACTCCGGCAGCAGGCGCACGGGCGCCGGGGCGTCGGGGCCGGGGCGCGGGGCGTCCGGGAGGTCGAAGAGTTCCCGGCCCTCCTCGTCGCGGAGGACGGCCAGTTCGGGGCGGAGGTCCTTGAAGACGGCGGCGAGCCGGGTCATGCCGGACCAGGTCTGCATGTCCGCGACCGTGGCCGGGCCGAACGCCGCCAGGTACCGCCGCACCACCTCCCGCGCGCAGTCGTCGGCGGACAGCGGCCCGCCCAGCCACGTCTCGGCGGTGGTGTGCGCGGCCTGCCCGCTCTCGCCCCACAGGCCGCGCGGCGGCACCTGCACCAGCGGCTCCAGGGCGCGTACGGCGTTGGCCAGGGCGAAGGCGTCCCGGTCCGGCCACCGCTCGGCGAGCCGCTTGCCCAGCTCGCCCAGGGTCAGGGGTTCGGCCTCGACCAGGCGGCGGCCCTCGGCGGCGACCTCGGCGAGGTCCAGTCCGTTCAGCCGGCGGCCGAAGGTGCTCTTCAGGCCGCGTGCCAGGGCGGCGTGCAGCACCGGGCGCAGAGCCAGACAGTCGCGTGCGGTGACCAGGTGGATGGTGCTGCGCATCAGCACCAGACGTACCGCCTGACGCCGTCTCACCAGCTCGGCCAGGTCGTCGAGGCGGAAGCCGGCGATGCGGGTCCACAGGCCCAGGTAGGGAGGGTTGGGGGCCTGGGCCTGCATGCCGACCAGGTGTTCCAGGACGTCGGACGCGGACGCGGTGGTGCGCTCCAGCAGCGACTGCCTTGCCAGCAGCGCCCGGTTGAGCGCCCGCCGGTCCAGTGCGGTCGGCGTTCCGGTCGTCATAGGAGGTCCTCTCCGGTGTTACGGCTTCGGTGTTACGGCTGCGGCTGCCGCTGCGGCGGTACGGCGAACGCGCGGCGGTGGGGGCCCGGGGACGGCGGGCGGAGGGTTCAGGACAGCTTGACCAGGACCGTACCGCTGTACCGGCGCCCGAGCAGGTCCACGAACGCCTGCGGCAGCGCCTCCACCCCGCCGTCGACGACCGTGTGCGGGAAGACGATGCGGCCCTCCCCCAGCCATGCGCCGAACCGCTCGTTCCAGCCGTCGATCTGGTCGGGGGTGTGGAGGGTGGCGAAGCCCCGGAACGACAGGTCCCGGCTGATCGCGGTCATCAGCGGCAGGCGCGGGCTGCCGCCGTCCCCGCCGTGCTGGCCGCCGAGCGCGCCGCACAGGGCGAACCGGGCACCGCGGTTGGCGAGCCGGACGGCCGCCTCGAACTGCTCGCCGCCCACGTTGTCGAAGACCACGTCCAGTCCGTCGGGCGCCAGTTCGGCGAGCTGCCCGGCCACCGGGCCGTCATGGTAGTCGAAGGCGGCGTCGAAGCCGATCTCCTTCACCAGGAAGTCGATCTTCTCCCGGGAGCCGGTGCTGCCGATGACGCGTTTCGCGCCGCGCAGCTTCGCGATCTGCCCGGCCAGCGCGCCGACGCCGTTGGTGGCGCCGGAGACGAAGACCGTCTCGCCCTCGCCGACGCCGACGGTGTCGACCATCCCGTGCCAGGCGGTGGGGCCCTGGGAGAGGAAGTACTCCGGGCCGGGCAGCAGGCCGCGGTCGCGGCGGAAGAACTCCTGCGCGGAGCCGGTCGCGTACTGCCGCCAGCCGGAGAAGTGCTCGACGAGGTCGCCGACGGCCAGGTCGGGGCTGGCCGACCGCACGACCGTGCCGACGGTCCGGCCCCACATCGCCACCCCCGGCTGGAAGACCGGGATCGGCAGCTTCGTGGCCGGGTTCATCTGGTCGCGGGCGACCGAGCCCAGGGTCATCCAGTCGTTGCGGACGACGACCTGGCCCTCGCCGGGCTCGGACAGTTCGCTCTCGCCCAGGGCGAAGTGGCCGAGGGTGACCTCGCCCTCGGGATCCGGGTAGGCGGCCAGCCGTACCTCGAGGCTGGTGGTGGGCAGGACGTCGGGCAGGACGGCGGTGCTCATGAGGTGCTCCTTCGCAGTTCCACAGGGAGGGTGAGCGGGTTGTGGTTGACGTCGCCGGTCCGCCAGGGGACCTCGGCGGCGGGCACGGCGAGCCGTGCCCCGGGGAAGCGGCGGGTCAGCTCCTCCAGTGCCACGGAGAGTTCGAGGCGGGCCAGGGGAGCGCCCAGGCAGCGGTGGATGCCGTGTCCGAACGCCAGGTGCGGGTTGTCCGCACGGGAGGGGTCGAGGTGTCCGGGGTCGGCGAAGACCGCCTCGTCGCGGTTGGCGGAGGCGAAGGAGACGAACACCGCGTCGCCCGCGGGGATGAGCGTCCCGCCGACGGCCACGTCCTCGGTGGCGAGTCTGGGCAGGCCGGAGGTGTCGTCCGCGTTGAGGTTGACGGTGCGCAGCAGCTCCTCGACGGCCGCCGGCACCTCCTCGGGGTGTCCGCCCAGCCGGCGCCACAGCTCCGGGTGGTGGGCCAGCAGGGTGAGCGTGAAGTTGGCGATCTGCCCGGCCGAGGAGTCGAATCCGGCGCCCAGCAGGGTGTATCCGAGTCCGGTCAGTTCCTCCTGGCTCAGCCGGTCCTCCCCGAGCCGGGCGGTGGCGAGGGCCGACAGGACGTCGTCGGCGGGGGCGGCGCGCTTGGCGGCCACCAGGGAGGCGATGTAGGCGCCCAGGCTCTCGCGGGCCTCCACCGCCTGCTCCTCGGGGGCGGAGAGGTCGGCGAACCGCCGCACCCAGGTGTGGAACCGCCCGCGGTCCTCCCCGGGCACGCCCAGCAGCTCGCAGATGACGGCCATCGCCAGCGGGGCGGCGAACCGCGCCACCAGGTCCACCGGTTCGCCCCGGTCCGCCTCCGGTTCCAGGTCCCGCAGCAGTCCGCCGGCCAGCTTGCGCACCCGCGGCCGCATGCCCTCGATCCGCTCGGGCGAGAACGCCCGGGAGGCCAGGGCGCGCAGCCGGGTGTGGCCGGGCGGGTCGAGGGAGACGATCATGCCCGGCGGGGCCTGGAACAGACCGCTGAAGCGCGGGGCGCCGGGCGCGTACATCGCGGCCCGGCTGAACCGGGGGTCCTCCAGCACGGCCCGTACGTCCGCGTGCCGGGTCACCAGCCAGGCGTGGCCTCCGCCGGCCGTCTCCACACGTACGACGGGCCGCTCGGCGCGCAGCCGCGCGTACGCGGGGGCCGGGCCCCGGTAGCTGGACCCCGGGAACGGGAAGGCGGGCAGGGGCTCCGGGGTCTGTGCGGCCTCGGAGGAGGTACCGGGAGGGGCCTGATGGACGGTCACGGCGTCGCCTTTCGCGGTCTCGGCTCGCGGCGCGGGGTGCGGTCTGGGGCTGCGGGGGGTCAGCGCAGCGGGCGGAAGAAGGAGCGCAGCTCGTCGACGAGCAGCTCCGGCTGCTCCAGCGCGGGGAAGTGACCGCCGCGGTCGTGGTCGGTCCAGCGGCGCAGGTCGGTGAAGCGCCCCTCGCACCAGGCACGCGGCATCCGGCCGTCCCTGGGGAACAGCGAGCAGGCGGTCGGCACACTCACCGGCCCCAGCGCCATCTTGTTGTGGCTCTCCCAGTAGACGCGGGCCGAGGAGGCGGCGGTGGCGGTGAACCAGGCGACCGACACCGAGTCCAGGAGCCGGTCCCGGGGGATCACCTTCTCCAGGTCTCCGTCGTGGTCGCTCCAGGCCCAGTACTTCTCCGCCATCCACGCCAGCTGTCCGGCCGGGGAGTCGGTCAGGCCGTAGCCCAGCGTCTGGGGCCGGGTGGCCTGGAGCGCCGAGTACGCGCCCTCGCTCTGCTGGAACTCCTTCAGCGCGGCCAGCCCGGCCAGGTCCCGCTCGTCCAGCTCCACCTGCTCCTGCGGCGGACGCGCGAAGGGCATGGCGATGTGGATGCCGGCCAGACGGTCCGGGCGCGTCTCGCCGAGGACCGCGGTGAGGAACGAGCCCCAGTCGGTGCCGTGCGCGGCGTAGCGGCCGTAGCCCAGCCGGGACATCAGCTCGTCCCAGGCGGCGGCGGTGCGCTCGATGGTCCACCCGGCCTCCGCCGGCTTGTCGCTGAAGGCGAAGCCCGGCAGGGAGGGGCAGACCACGTGGAACGCGTCGGCCGGGTCCCTGGGATCGGTCAGCGCGCCGACGACGTCCAGGAACTCCACGACCGAGCCGGGCCAGCCGTGGCTGAGCAGCAGCGGCATGGCGTCCGGGTGCGGGGAGCGGACGTGGAGGAAGTGAACGCCCAGGCCGTCGATCTCCGTGCGGAACTGCGGCAGCGCGTTCAGCCGCGCCTCGGTCGCGCGCCAGTCGTAGACGTCGCGCCAGTGGCCGGCCAGTTCCTCCAGGTACTCCAGGGGGACTCCCTGGGACCAGTCGCCGACGGTCTCGGTCTCGGGCCAGCGGGTCCTGGCCAGCCGCTCCCTCAGATCGGTGAGGTCCGCCTCGGGGACCGCTACGCGGAAGGGCGTCACTGCCGTGCTCATCGGCGTTCCTCCAGGACTGGCTGGGCTGGGACGTGCTGCTCCACCGGACGGGCCGCACGCTACGGACGCGGCCTAGAGACCGGGTCGAACAGTGCCCGGGGCGGAGGAACGACGGTTCGAGCCCTGTTCATGCCGGTCTCCAGAGGCGGGTGTCAGCGTCGCAGCCGTCCTGACGAGGAGGGACCAGCGATGAGCACACAAGCCGAACAGACCGGCGCAGCAACGGAGGAGACCTTCCCCTACGAACGGAAGTGTCCGTTCTCCCAGCCCGAGCAGTACGCGCAGTTCGCCGACGAGCCCGTGAAGCAGGTCCCGCTCCCGACCGGACTGAAGGTCTGGGCGGTCACCGGGCACGAGAACATGCGCCGGCTGCTGACCGACCCGCGCACCAGCGCCTCGCGCAAGGAGGCGAACTTCCCCTTCTACTTCGACGCCCCGCCGGAGTTCCGCACCGAGACCTCCTTCATCGGTTACGACCCGCCCGAGCACACCAAGGTCCGCCGCAAGGCCGCCGTCACCTTCACCAACCGGCGTGTGCAGATGCTGCGCCCGCAGATCGAGAAGATCGTCGAAGAGGCGATCGACTCGATGATCGAGCAGGGACCCGGCGTGGACATGCACCACGCCCTCTCCCTGCCGGTGCCGATGACGGTGATCTGCCTGCTGCTCGGCATCCCCTACGAGGACCACGAGTTCTTCCAGGTCAACGGCACCACCCTGCTGGGCGGCACCGCGACCATGGCCGAGCGCCAGGCCGCCCTGGTGGACGTCAACAACTATCTGTTCGACCTGGTGGCCAAGAAGGAGAAGGAGCCCGGCGACGACCTGCTCAGCCGGGCGATCGCCGAGTACCGCGAGTCGGGCGAGGAGTACGAGGCCCGCGACCTGGTCAACCTGTGCCGGCTGCTGATGAACGGCGGGCACGAGACCACCGCCAGCATGATCTCGCTCGGCACCGCCTGTCTGCTGGAGCACCCCGAGCAGCTGGAGCAGCTGAAGGCCGACCCCGAGCTGATCGGTCCCGCGGTCGAGGAACTGGTCCGCTACCTGACCATCGGTGACGCGGCCGTGCCGCGCGTGGCCACCGACGACATCGAGCTGGCCGGCGCCACCATCCGCAAGGGCGACGGCATCCTCTGCCTCGGCCTGACGGCCAACCGCGACGCCGAGGTGTTCGAGAACCCCGACGAGCTGAACCTCGCCCGCGGCAACCGCCGCCACTTCGGCTTCGGCCACGGTCTGCACCACTGCATCGGCGCCGACCTGGCCCGGCTGGAGCTCCAGCTGGTGTGGGGCAGGCTCTTCGAACGCATCCCGACCCTGCGGCTGGCCAAGCCCTTCCAGGAGATCCGCTCCAAGGAGCGCGCGATCATCTACGGCCTGTGGGGACTCCCGGTCACCTGGGACCAGTGAGCCGGCGATGGGGCCTCTGGAGGGACTGAGGGTCGTCGAGCTCGCCGCGATCGGGCCCGCACCCTTCGCCTGCATGATGCTCGCCGACCTCGGCGCGGACGTCGTACGCGTCGACCGGGCCGACGGCCGCCGCTCGTTCCCGGACTGGCACGCGGTGCTGGACCGCGGTCGGCGCTCGCTCGCGCTGGACCTGAAGGACCCGCGGGGCGTGGCGGAGCTGCTGTCACTGGCGGAGACGGCCGACGTGCTCGTCGAGGGCTTCCGGCCCGGGGTCGCCGAGCGGCTGGGGATCGGTCCCGCGCACTGCCGCGCGCGCAACCCCGCTCTGGTGTACGCGCGGATGACCGGCTGGGGCCAGGAGGGGCCGCTCGCGCGGGAGCCCGGCCACGACATCAACTACCTGGCCCTGACCGGGGCCCTGCACGCGATCGGGCGGGCCGGCGGGCCGCCGGTACCCCCGGTGAACCTGCTGGGCGACTTCGGCGGCGGCGGGATGCTGCTGGTCGTCGGAGTGCTGGCGGCGCTGCGCGAACGCGGGGTCTCCGGCCTCGGGCAGACCGTCGACGCGTCGATCGTGGACGGTGTCGGGGCGATGCTCGGCATGCTGCTGGGCATGGCCGACAGCGGCCAGTGGCGCCACGAGCGCGGGACGAACCTGCTCGACGGCGGCGCCCCCTTCTACCGCTGCTACGAGTGCGCCGACGGCCGCCACATGGCCGTCGGCGCGCTGGAGGAGCGCTTCTACGCCGCCCTGCTGGACGGGCTCGGCCTCGACGCCGCCGCGCTCCCGGACCGCGACGACACCGCCAACTGGCCGGTCCTGCACCGGGTGTTCGAGGAGCGATTCGCCCGGTACGACCGCGACACCTGGGCGGCACGCCTGGCCGGCACCGAGGCGTGCGCCACCCCGGTGCTCACCGTGGAGGAGGCGGCCTCCCACCCGCACCACCGTGCCCGCGGCAGCGGCCCGGCCGCGCCCGCGCCGCGCTTCAGCCGGACTCCACCGGGACCCCAGCGGGCCGAGTCAGGCTGGAGCCGGCCGTCAGCGGCCTCATTCGCCGTACGACCCCCCGAGAAACCCAGAGAGGTAGGCCATGACGATTTCGTCGGAGCACATTCCGTCAGTGGAGACGGAGGTGGACAGGGCGAGGGAGCAGACGGGGGCCGGCACGCCGGCCGGAGGGTCGGCGGACACCTCGGCCGGCGCCCCCACCGATGAGGTGAAGCTCGACCCCATGCGCTGGGCGGCCCTGCTGGTGCTGCTGGTCTCGGCCTTCATGGACCTGCTGGACGGCACCATCGCCAACGTCGCGGCCCCCTCCATGCAGCGCGAACTGGGCGCCGGCTACTCGGCGATCCAGTGGATCCTGGTCGGCTACCAGCTGGCCTTCGCCCTGCTGCTGATCCTCGGCGGCCGCCTCGGCGACATCTTCGGACGCAAGAAGATCTTCCTGATCGGCGTCGCCGGCTTCACCCTGACCTCCCTGACGGCGGGCATCGCCCAGGAGCCGTGGCAGCTGGTGGTCTCCCGCGTCCTCCAGGGCGCCTTCTCCGGGATCATGGTCCCGCAGGTGCTCTCCATCATCCACGTCACCTTCTCCAACAAGGAGCGGGGCACCGCCTTCGCGCTGCACGGCCTGGTGGGCGGCCTGGCCGCCACCCTCGGTCTCGCGCTGGGCGGACTGATGGTGCAGTGGAACCTGTTCGGTCTCGACTGGCGGCTGATCTTCCTGGTCAACATCCCCGTCGGCCTCTTCGGCCTGTTCTACGGCTCGAAGGTGATCACCGAGTCCAAGGCCCCGCAGGCGCTGCGGCTGGACGTCACGGGCGTGCTGCTGGCCACCGTCGGCATGCTGATGCTGATCTTCCCGCTGCTGCAGGGCCGGGAGATGGGCTGGCCGGCGCTTGGCTTCGTCTCCATGGTGGGATCGCTGCTGGTGCTGACCGGGTTCGTCCTGTGGCAGAAGCACAAGATCCGCAAGGACGGCTCGCCGCTCGTCGAGCTCGGGCTGTTCCGCACCCGCAGCTTCTCCTCCGGCCTGGCCGTGAACCTCATCTTCTACATCGGCATGGGGATGTTCACCATCGGCTGGACGCTGTACATGCAGATCGGCATGGGCTGGTCCCCGATGCGCGCGGGCCTCACCAGCCTGCCGTTCTGCCTCGGCGCCTTCATGACCGCGACGACGTCGGTGATGATCCTGGTGCCGAAGTTCGGCCGCAAGGCCCTCCAGGTCGGCGCGGTCGTCCTGGTCGCGGGCCTGGGCGCGTACATCTGGGTCGCCGGCGAGTACGGCAGCCAGGTCACCTCCTGGAACCTGGCCATCCCGCTGTTCCTGATCGGCCTGGGCTTCGGCACGGTGGCCACCCCGCTGCCGCTGATCGTGACCTCCGAGGTGCCCCACCGGGACGCCGGCTCCGCGTCCGGCCTGGTCAACACCAACACCCAGCTCGGCTTCGCCATCGGCGGCGCGCTGGTGAGCGTGGTGTTCTTCGGCGGTCTCGTCGGCAACACCGGGGCCGCCGTGGACAGCCAGGTGCCGCAGCTGCGCAAGGACCTGGTCGCCGTGGCCGGGCTCTCCCCCGAGCGGGCCGACGAGGCCGTCGCGGCCTACCGGACGTGCGCGGTGGACCGCGCGGGCGAGAAGGACATGGCGATCGTGCCGGAGAGCTGCTCCTCGGCGACGGTTCTGAGCGAGCCGGCCGTCGCCGAGGTCGTGGAGCCGTACACGAAGGACACCACGGGCGTCTCCTTCGCGACGAGTTTCCAGACGCTGCTGTGGACCTTCATCGGCATCACCGTCGTGGTGTTCTTCCTGCTGTTCGCCATCCCGCGGAAGCTGCGTCAGGACGCCCCCGAGGACGCCCCCGAGGACGCCTCCGCGCAGGAGCGGACGGCCGGCGCGGCCGCCTGACCCCGACCAGGACGTCCCCTCCCGGCGGCGGGGGCGGACCGGAGCCCAGGGCCCGGTCCGCCCCCGCTTCGGCCTGCCCCCGGCCCCGCACCCGCACCCGGCAGCCCCGCCGGGGCTGCCGACCGCCTCTCAAGGCCGTTTCGAGGCGGTCCCCGGACGGTGGGCCGTACCCGCCGCGGTAGTCGGCCGCCGGCGGCACAAATGAGGAGGGACGATGGCCGAGCGGCGCTTCCAGCTCTACGACACGACCCTGCGCGACGGAACACAGCAGGAGGGCCTGGCGCCGACGGTCGAGGACAAGCTCGCCGTCGCACGCCACCTGGACGCCTTCGGGGTGGGCTTCATCGAGGGCGGCTGGCCCGGCGCCATCCCCAGGGACACCGAGTTCTTCCGCCGGGCGCGCACCGAACTGGCCCTGCGGAACGCCGAGCTGGCGGCCTTCGGAGCCACCCGCAGGCCCGGCACCCTGGTCACCACCGACCCGCAGGTGCGGGCGCTGCTGGAGGCCGAGGCCCCGGTGGTGACCCTGGTGGCCAAGAGCCACACCCGGCACGTGGAACTCGCCCTGCGCACCACGCTCGCCGAGAACCTCGCCATGATCGGCAGCACCGTGCGGCACCTGGTGCGGGCCGGCCGCCGCGTCTTCGTCGACGCCGAGCACTACTTCGACGGCTACCTGGCCAACCAGGAGTACGCCCTGGAGGTCGTCCGCACCGCGGCCGAGGCCGGCGCCGAGGCGGTCGTGCTGTGCGACACCAACGGCGGCTCGCTGCCGGACCGGATCGGCGCCGTCGTGTCGGACACCCTCGCGGCCACCGGGGCCCGGCTCGGCATCCACTGCCACGACGACTCCGGCTGCGCGGTGGCCAACACCCTGGCCGCCGTGGACGCCGGCGCCGACCACGTGCAGGGCACCGCCCACGGCTACGGGGAGCGGTGCGGCAACGCCAACCTGTTCACCGTCGCCGCCAACCTGGTCCTCAAGCGGGGCCGCACGGACGTCGTCCCCGCCGAGCGGCTGCGGGAGATGGCCGACACCGGCCGTGCCATCGGCGAGCTGACCGGGGTCCACGCCCACCCGGCCGCCCCCTACGTCGGCGCCTCCGCCTTCGCGCACAAGGCCGGACTGCACGCCTCCGCCCTGCGCGTGGACCCCGACCTGTACCAGCACATCGACCCCGGCCTGGTGGGCAACGCCATGCGCACCCTGGTCTCCGACATGGGCGGGCGCTCCTCCATCGAGCTGAAGGCCCGTGAGCTGGGCTACGAGCTCTCGGCCGGGTCCGAGCCGGTGGCGCGGGCCGCCGCCCGCGTCAAGGAACTGGAGAACCGCGGCTACAGCTTCGAGTCCGCCGACGCCTCCTTCGAACTGCTGCTGCTGGAGGAACTGACCGGCGGCGTGCCGGAGTACCCCTTCGAGGTGGACGCCTGGAAGGTCGGCGTCGAGGAGCCGGCCGGTGGCGAGGTGCGCACCGAGGGGTCGGTGCGGCTGCGGATCGACGGCACGCCGCTGGCCGCGACCGGCACGGGCAACGGGCCCGTCAACGCCCTGGACCGGGCGCTGCACCAGGCGCTCGACCCGTTCTTCCCCGAACTGGCCCGGCTGGAACTGGCCGACTACCAGGTCCGGGTGCTGGGGAACGGCTCGGGCAGCGCCGCCGCCGCGCGTGTCCTGATCACCTTCACCGACGGGCGCCGCCGCTGGGGCACCGTCGGCGTGGACGGGAACACCGTCGCCGCCTCCTGGCGGGCCCTGCTGGACGCGGTCCGCTACGTCCTGCTGACCGAGCGCGGGGCCGACCACCGCGCCGGACGCCGTACGGAAGCGGCCTCCGCCGCGACCGTCCCCGCGGTGGCGGTCGCGGGCTGACGCGCCGTCCCGGACGGCACCGATGACACCCGGACGAGACAGGGAGTGGACCGTGCGAGTGGAAGACATCTACATACGGGGGACCGGAGTGCGGCTTCCCTCCTCCCTGCCGGTGGCCGACGCGGTGGCGTCGGGAGCCTGCCCGGAACGGGTCGCGGCGGCCACGGGCATGGTCTCGGTGGCGTACTCGCCGGAGGAGTCCGCCGCCGAGATGGCCGTGCACGCCGCCCGCACCGCCCTGGAGAGGGCGGGCGGCAGCGGCGGCGACACCGACCTGATCCTGCACGCCGACACCTACCACCAGGGCCAGGACCTGTGGCCCGTCGCCTCCTACGTACAGCGCGAGACGCTGGGCAACAGCTGCCCGGCCATCGAGATCCGGCAGATGTCCAACGGCGGCATGGCCGCCCTGGACCTCGCCCACTCCTACCTCACGGCCGTCCCCGGACGCCGCGACGCGCTGCTGACCACCGCCGACCGGTTCTGCGAGCCCGGCATCGACCGCTGGCACACCGACCCCGGCACCCCGTACGCCGACGGCGCCACCGCGCTGGTGCTCTCCCGGCGCGGCGGGTACGCCCGGCTGCGCTCCCTGGCGATGCTCGCCGACCCCGAGCTGGAACCCCTGCACCGGGGCGACGAGCCGTTCGGGCGGGCGCCCTTCTCGCACCGGATCCCGGTGGACTTCGAGGAGGCCAAGCGCTCCTTCGTGGCCCGGGTGGGCATGTCGTACGCCGTCACCCGCGCCCACGCCGGGCAGCAGACCGTGCTCAAGCAGGCGCTGGCCGACGCCGACCTGGAGCTGGGGGAGGCGGACTGGGTGGTGCTGCCGCACTTCGGGCGGCGCCGGCTCCAGTCGATCTACTACCAGCCGTTCGGTATCGACCCGGCCCGCACGGCCTGGGAGTGGAGCCGCACGGTCGGGCACCTGGGCGCGGGCGACCAGTTCGCGAGCCTGGACCACCTGGTCGTCTCCGGCCGCGCGAGGCCCGGCGACCGCTGCCTGCTCGTCGGCGTCGGCGCCGGCTACAGCTGGGGCTCGGCGGTGGTGGAGATCCTGGACCGGCCCGAGTGGGCTCACGCCGCCTGAGCACGCCGCCTGAGCACGCCGCCCGAGCACGGCGGCGTGAGCCCCCGGACACAGCGGCCGGGCGCCTCCCGGCCCGCGACCCCCGCCCGGCGATCCGCCGGCGGGCTCGAACCCCCCTCTTCCGGCGCTCCAGCCCTGCTCGAGCGCACCCTGCCAATCTGACACAGGCGCCGTGCGAGCGGCGCGACCCGAAGGGAAGATCCGCCGTGGTGCCGAACCCCGCTACCGCCGTCGCCGAAGCCGCCGGAACCGAAGCCGCCGGCGCGGTCCGAACCCATGTCACAGAGCACACCGTCGTTGTCGACGCGCCCGCGGACACCGTCTACGGCCTGGTGGCCGACGTCTCGGCGTGGCCGCAGGTCTTCGGCCCCACGATCCACGTCGAGGTGCTGGAGGAGCACGCCGACGAGCAGCTCCTGAGGATCTGGGCCACGGCCAACGACCAGGTCCGCTCGTGGACCTCGCACCGGATCCTCGACAGCCGCACCCGCACCGTCTCCTTCCGGCAGGTGGCCTCCGCGCCCCCTGTGGCGTCGATGGGCGGGAAGTGGCTCGTGGAGTCCAACGACGACGGTGGCAGCCGCGTCGTCCTGCTGCACGACTACACCGCCGTGGACGACGACCCGGCGGCGGCCGAGCTGATCGAGCGGGCCGTGGACCGCAACAGCCGCGCCGAGCTGACGGCCCTGAAGAACGCCGCCGAGCAGGGCGGCGACGCCGAGGAGGACGGCGGGCAGCGCTTCACCTTCAGCGACTCGGTGGACATCGGCGGCTCGGCCGAGGACGTCTTCGCCTTCCTCGACCGCGCCGACCTGTGGCCCGAGCGCCTGCCCCACGTCGCCCGCATCGGTCTGGAGGAGGCCCCCTCCGACGGAGGCGGCTCCACCGTCCAGCGTATGGACATGGACACCCGCAGCCCGGACGGCTCCCTGCACAACACCATGTCCGTGCGGGTGTGCTTCCCCGACCGGTCCGTCATCGTCTACAAGCAGCTGCGGGTGCCGGTGGCGATGAGCGGGCACACCGGCCGCTGGGAGATCGAGCCCCACGGAAAGGGCGTACGCGCCACCTCCTGGCACACCGTCACCCTCGACCCCGAGGGCGTGCGGCAGCTGCTGGGCCCCGAGGCCACGCTCGCCGAGGCGCGCGCCAAGGTCCGGCAGGCTCTGGGCGCCAACAGCACCACCACCCTCCGGCACGCCAAACGGTTCGCGGAGAACCTTCATGACCGATCGTGACCTCAGCAGTCCGCTGACCACAGTCCACCGGTTCGCCGTCAAGGGGGACCCGCGCCGGTTCGAGCAGGAGTTCCGGGAGCACTCCCAGTACCTGCGCCGCCGGCGCGACTTCTCCTATCTGGTGACCGTGCGGCTGCTGGACTCCCCGGCTTCCTACGTCCACGTGGGGCACTGGCGGAGTCTGGAGGGCTTCATCGAGACCGTGCACACCGAGACGTTCCTCGAACACGTGCGGTGTCTGGAGCCCATGGTGGACACCGAGGCCGACCAGGCGGCCAGCGTCGACCGCCTGCTGGTGCGCAACGCGCTGCCCGGGCACGACAGCGTGGTGCTGCTGCCGTGCACGGTGCTGGGCGGGTCCCGGGAGTTCGAGAAGGAGGCCCGTGAGCTGTCCCGGTTCCTGGCCGGCACCGGCGGCTTCGGAGGCTTCGACCTGCTGCGCTCGACCTTCCGGCCGCAGCGGTACCTGGGCATGGCGTGGTGGGCCGACACCGAGGCCTGCGACCGGGCCCTTGCCGAGGCCGAGCGTGGCGGGGCGTACGGGGGGCTGGGCCGGGTGGCGCGCTTCCGCGTCGAGCGCACCCGGCACATCGCCTACGAGCGGGGGCTCACCGGCTGAGCACGGCCTGGCACGGCACACCGGCGGGGGGGGGGGGGGGGGGGGGGGCGGGGGGCCCCGGCCGGCCGCGCCCCCCCCCCCCCCCCCGCCCCCCGCCCCCCCCCCCCCCCCCGTCCGCGTCCGGCCCGCGAGCCTCCCTCAAGGCGCGGAGCGCACCCTGGCCCCATGGCCAACGACACACGACAGGCCCTGCTGACCGTCGTACGGGGAAACCCCGACGAGGGGGAGCTGGCCGCCGTCACCGCCGTACTGCTGGCGCTGTCGGCCCGGCGGGCCCCGGCGGACTCCGGCGATCCGCAGGGACCGGAGGCCGTGGCGGAGACCGGCGCACCGGAGGCGTCCGCGGACCGCGCCGCCTGGTCCGCCGGACGGGCCGGCTACCGCCCGCCCACGGCATGGTCGCGGGCATGACGGGGCGCGGGTCCGCGCTCCGGGAGAAGCCCGCCGGTCCGGGGGACGTCGAGCCGGGTTCGAGGGGGTGTTCGTACCTTCCCGGAAGAGTCGCACGGGCCGGTGCCGGAGAGGCGGCGGCCACGAAGGCACACGAGGGGGAGGCGATGAACGGTTACCGGAGCTTCACCGATCTCATTCTGTCCAGGGTCCGGGAGACGCCCGGGCGAGCGGCGC
Source organism: Streptomyces sp. ATLC9 (assembly GCF_057196705.1). Classification (NCBI taxonomy): domain Bacteria; kingdom Bacillati; phylum Actinomycetota; class Actinomycetes; order Kitasatosporales; family Streptomycetaceae; genus Streptomyces; species Streptomyces sp. ATLC9. The sequence continues at coordinate 15,490 of NZ_JBXUOY010000017.1, forward strand.
TCGTCCTGCTGGGCGAGACCGGCGGACCCGGCGGGGAGCAGACGGCCGAGACCGTCTCCTACGGGGAGCTGGACCGCGAGGCCAGGGCGCTGGCGGCCTGGCTCCAGGAGCACGGCGCGCCGGGCGAGCGGGTGCTGGTCCTGCAGTCCTGCCGGCGGCTGTTCACCGTCAGCCTGGTGGCCTGCCTGTACGCCGGGGCCGTCGCGGTCCCCGTGCCGCCCGTCGGCGGCCGACGCCACCACGAGGAGCGGGTGGCCGGCATCGTCAAGGACGCCGCGGTGCGGATCGCCCTGACCGACGCGGCCGATGCCCCGGAGGTCTCACGGCTGCTGGCCCGCACCGGCTACGGGGACGTCGCCTGCCTGCCGGCGGACGCCGTCCCCGGGGCGGCGCCGTGGCGCGGACCGGAACTCGGCCCCGACTCCGTGGCCTTCCTCCAGTACACCTCCGGGTCCACCCGCGACCCCCGGGGCGTGGTGGTCACCCACGGCAACCTCATGGCCAACCAGGCGGCGATCGGCCGCGCCCTGCGCACCCGGCCCGGCGACCGGCTGGGCGGCTGGCTGCCCTTCCACCACGACATGGGGCTCGTGGGCCAGCTGCTGCACCCGCTGTGGCTGGGCGGCACCGCCGTGCTGCTGTCCCCCACCGCCTTCGTCAAGCGGCCGGTCCGCTGGCTGGAGGCGATCTCCCGGTACGGCGTGCGTGTCAGCGGCGCACCGGACTTCGCGTACGACCTGTGCCTGCGCCGGATCACCGACGAGCAGATCGCGGACCTGGACCTGTCCGGCTGGGAGGTCGCGGTCAGCGGCGGCGAGCCGGTGTGCGCCCGGACACTGCTTGCCTTCGCCGAGCGGTTCGCCCCGGCCGGGCTGCGGCCCGGTGCGCTCACCCCCTGCTACGGTCTGGCCGAGGCGACCCTGCTGGTCACCGGTGCCGTGCGCGGTCCCGACGAGGAGCCCGCACGGCTGACCGCGGACGCCGCCGCGCTGGAGCGCCACGAGCTGCGCACCCCGGAGCCGGGCCCGGGACGGGCGGCCCCGGGCGGCGCCGCGCGTCGCACCCTGGTCTCCTGCGGCCCCGTCGCCGACGGCGAACTGCGCATCGTGGACCCCAGCAGCGGCGAGGTGCTGCCCGAGGGGCGCGTCGGGGAGATCTGGCTGCGCGGGCCGGGCGTCGCCCGCGGCTACTGGGGCCGCCCGGCGGAGAGCGCGCCGGCCTTCGACGGGCACACCGCCGACGGGGACGGCGGCCATCTGCGCACCGGTGACCTGGGCACCGTCTTGGGCGGCGAGCTGTACGTCACCGGCCGTCTCAAGGACATGATCGTGGTGGCCGGACGCAACCTCTACCCGCAGGACCTGGAGCGCACGGTGCAGCGGGTCAGTTCGCTGTTCGGGGCCGCCACCGCGTTCGCGGTGCCCGGCGAGCGGGACCGGATCGTCGTCGTCCAGGAGCTGCGCGCCCGCGGCCGGTACGACATCGACCTGGCCGCGCTGACCGCGGCGGTGGGCAACCGCCTGACCGAGGAGTTCGAGGTGCGGCCCGGCGGGGTGCTGCTGGTGCGCCCCGGCACGGTGCGCCGCACCACCAGCGGCAAGGTGGAGCGCGCCGCGATGCGCGGACTGTTCCTCCGCGGTGAACTGCGGCCGCTGCACCAGGACATCCTCCCGGAGGTCAGGGAACTGATGACGGCCGGGGCACGGTGATGGGCGCGTACGACGATCGCGCCGCCGCGCTGGAGCGCGCCTTCGGCCCGCTGGACGACCCGGCCAATCCACTGGGCCAGGACGCGATCCTGGCCGCCGACGCGGCGGGCCGGGTGCCCGCCGGAGCGGAGGAGGTCCTCGACGCCCACCGCTTCAACGCCGAGTTCGTGCCCGTGGAGCTGGGCGGTGGACTGTCGCGGATGGACGGCCTGGGCCGGGTGCTGCGACCGGTCTTCCGCCGGGACGCCTCGCTCGGCTTCGGATACGGGCTCAACTGCTTCTTCGCCGCCGCCCCCGTCTGGATCGCGGGCGAGGCCGGGCAGCGGGCCGAGGTGGCCGGGCACCTGCTCCGGGGCCGCCGCGTCGCCGTGGTGCGGCACGAGGTGGCCCACGGCAACGACTTCGTCCGCGAGGAGTTCACCGCCCGGCCCGTCGACGGCGGATTCCTGCTGAACGGCAGCAAGTCGGTGATCGCCAACGCCTCGCGGGCCACCGGGCTCGTCGTCTTCGCCCGCACCTCCGGGGCGGTCGGCGGGCGCAGCCACTCGGTGCTGCTGCTGGACCGGGCGGGGTTGCCCGGGGGACGGCTGACCGACCTGTCCCGGCGTTCCACCAACGGTATGCGCAGCGCCGAGTTCGGCGGCCTGCGGGCCACCGACTGCCCGGTGCCGGGAGAGGCGCTGGTGGGCGGGCTCGGCGGCGGCTACGAGCTGTCCCTGCGCTCCTCGCTGCTCATCCGGGGCCTGATCCCGTCCATCGTGCTGGCCGGGGCGGACACCGCGCTGCGCACGGTGGCCCGGTTCGCGGCCCGCCGCCGGTCCGGGGGGCGCTCCCCGCTGGACGTCCAGCATGTGCGCGACGTCCTCACCGGCGCCTTCCTCGACCTGCTGCTGAGCGACTGCCTCGCCCTGGTGGCCACCCGCGGACTGCATCTGATACCCCGGCAGACCAGCGCGTACGCCGCCGCGGCCGCCTATCTGGCACCGAAGATCGTCGCGGAGTCGATGGACGAGATGTCCGCCGTCCTGGGCGAGGAGAGCCTCGCCCAGGACGGCGCGTACGCGATGTTCGCCAAGCAGCTGCGCGACCTGCCCGTCACCTCGCTGGGCCATGCCGGCAGCGCGGGCCGCCAGGTCAGCATCCTCCCCCAGCTCCCCTTCTTCGCGCGGCACGTGTGGTTCAACGGCGACGAGGCGCCCGCCGCCCTGTTCCGGCTCCACGGCGACCTGCCGCCGATGGACCCGGCCCAGGCAGCCCTGCTGGGCGACAGCGACCCGCTCGCCGCGACCCTGGTGGCCACCGACGGCCTGCTGGGCTCCTCCGGTCCGCCCGCCGACGCCCCCGAGGACGGGGGAGCGCTGGGCGCGCTCACCCGGACCCTCGTCGCCGAACTGGACGAGCTGCGCACGGCCTTCGCCGGGATAGGGGCGGACGACCGGGCGGCTCTGGTCGACCCGCGCAGCTTCGCGCTGGCCGACCGCTACGCCCTGGTACTGGCCGCCGCCGCCTGCCTCGGCGTGTGGCGGGAGCAGCGCTCCGGCGGGGCCGCCGGAGCCTTCCTCGCCGATCCCGCCTGGCCCACCGCGGCCCTCTACCGCCTGTGCCGGCGGCTGGGGCTGCCGCTTCCGGAGCGGCCCGCCGCGTGCGAGAGCCGGGTGCTCGCCGAGGTCCTGGCGCGGCTGCACGGACGGCGCAGTTACGACCTCTACGGCACGGACCTGGCCTGACCGGCCCCGAGCCGTCCCCCCTTCGAGCCGCTGAAAAGGAGCGCGAGATGTCCGTACACCCCCACCGGGTGCGCGAACAGGCGTACGCCGACTGGCTGACGGAACGACTGGCCCACTACCTCGGCCGGCCGGTGGAGGAGACCGTGTCGTTCACCAGGCACGGCCTGGACTCCGTGGCCGCGCTCAGTCTCTACGGCGACATCGAGGAGAAGTACGGCCCGCTGATCGACCCCACCGACATCTGGGCGTACCCGACCGTGCGCGCCCTGGCGCGGTACCTGGCGCTGCGGGATCCCCGGCCCGGCGGGGACGGCCGGGTGCGCGCGGCCTTCGTCTTCACCGGGCAGGGCTCCCAGCACCCCGGCATGACCGCCGGCCTGTACCTGCACTCCACGGGTTACCGCACCCATCTGGACGAGGCGGCCGACGCGCTGCTGCCCTACACGGGCCTGTCGGTCGTCGACCTGATCCTCAGTGGGGACGCGCGGATCCACCAGACGGCGTTCACCCAGCCGGCCCTGTTCGCAGTCGAGTACGCCCTGGCCCGCACGCTGGAGGAGTCGGGGGTGTGCCCGGTGGCGGTGCTGGGCCACGGCATCGGCGAGTTCGCCGCCGCGACCGTCGCCGGGGCGCTGACGCTGGAGTCGGCCGCCCAACTGGTCTCGCTGAGAGGCGCGTTCATGCAGTACCTGCCCTCCGGCGGCGGGATGACCGCCACCTGCGCCCCCGCCTACGAGGCCGCCGAGCTGCTGTTCGACGAGCCCGGGGTGAGCATCGGGGCGGTCAACGCGGCGAAGGCCACGGTGCTCTCCGGTGAACTGGCCGGTCTGGAGCGGATCCAGGAGAAGCTGGCCGCGCGCGGTGTCGCCGCCACCCCGCTGAACGTCACGCACGCCTTCCACTCCCCGCTGATGGCGCCGGTCCTGCCGCGGTTCGAGCCGGTGGCCCGGAGGCTGCCCGGCGGTGCGCCGCGGGTGCCGTTCTACTCCACGGTGCGGGGCGGTTACACGGGCGAGCCGCTCTACTCCCCCTACTGGTCCCTCCAGATCACCTCCACGGTCCGGTTCGCCGACGCCGCGCGGCAGTTGCTCGCCCAGCAGACTCCGACCCACGTCGTCGAGATCGGCCCCAAGGCGGTCCTCACCCCCTTCGTGCGCCGCATGGGCGGCAGTCGGGGGCCGTCCTGCCTGGCCGTGTGCCGCGGGCCGGAGAGCAACGCGGTGGACCTCGCCGGAGTGCTGTCCGAGCTGGACGCCGGTCCGCTCTCCGCGTCACTGGCGGAGGGCTGAGATGGCGCGTTCCACACGGTCCGCGGGAAGCGGGGGGCGTGGAGGAGGGACGCCGGGTCTGCTGGAGGTCGCAGGCCCCCTCGGGCCCTGGGACGGGGTCCGGGGGGAACTGGCGCACGAGGGGACCGCGGTGGTCGCCGGGCGGCTGCCCGACTGGCGTCCGCCGGTCGGGGACGCGGTGCTGCGCCGGATGCTGGGCCGGGACTGGCACCGTTACGAGGCCATGTCGCAGCCCCTCATGAGGGAACGTTTCTCCGCTTCCCGGCTGCTGTTGCGGCACGTGGTCGCCGCGGCGATCGACACGGCTCCGGAGCAGGTGGACCTGGCCTACCAGCCCGGCGGGCGGCCGTATGTACGCGGCTGCGACCAGATCGACATCAGCCTGAGCCACACCCGCCAGACACTGGTCGCCGGGATCACCCGCAGGGGCCGGATCGGGGTGGACGTGGAGTCGGCGGACCGCCGGATGGCCGGCACCGGCTCGGAGTCCCAGGGCTGCACCCCGTACGAGCTGGCACGGCTGGACGAGGGGGAGGCGGACGAGCGCAACGCCACGCTGGTGCGGCTGTGGACCCTCAAGGAGGCGTACAGCAAGGCACTCGGGCAGGGACTGCGCTTCCGGTTCACCGAGTTCGGCTTCGACCTGGACGCGGAGGGGATCCGGCTGGTGCGGCCCGACGGCACCCCGGCGGGCGGCGGCGGGTGGACGTTCGCCACCGGCGTGCTGGACGGCCGCCCGGACGACGGGCCGGGCGGGGGATACGTCGTCGGTACCGCCGTGCACGACTCCGGGTTCGGCGAGGCCTCGGACCTGTCGGTGCGCACCGCCCTGGACGCGGGCCTCCTCGACGCGCTGCTCGGCGCGGCGGCACCGCCGGCGGCCTCCGGGACGGACTCGTGAGCGGTCCCGCCCGGCGCGCGGCTCAGGGGATCCAGCCGGCCTCCTCGGCGATCCGCACGGCGTCGATGCGGTTGCGGGCGTTGAGCTTGGCGACGATGGTCGTCAGGTAGTTGCGGACGGTCCCCTTGGACAGGTACAGGGTGCCGGCGATCTCGGCGGCGTCGGCGCCCTGCGCGGCCAGCCGCAGCACCTCCAGCTCCCTGGGGGAGAGGGGGTTGTCGGGGCTGTCCCAGGCGGACAGCGCCAGTTGGGGGTCGATGACGCGCTGGCCCCGGGCCACCGAGCGCACGGCGTGGGCGAGCCGGTCGGAGGGCGCGTCCTTCAGCAGGAACCCGGTGACGTGCGCGGCCAGGGCCCGGCGCAGGGTGCCCGGACGGCCCAGGCTGGTGAGGATCAGGGTCCGGCAGCAGGGAAGCCGCTCGTGCAGTTCGGCCGCCGCCGTGAGGCCGTCGACACCGGGCAGGTCGACGTCCAGGACGGCCACGTCCGGCCGGGTCTCCAGGGCCCGTTCCAGGACGAGGTCCCCGCGGTCGACGGCGGCCACGACGCTGAAGTCGGGCTCCAGTTCCAGCAGGGCGACCAGTGCCCCCCTGATCATGTGCACGTCCTCGGCGAGCAGGATCTTCACCGACAGCATTGGCCCCCCAGACCATGATGATGCCCGGCCCCCCGGACCGGGCGTTCGTGTCAGGCCGCGGGTCTCGCGGCGTTCGCCGTGCCCAGCCTCCCGGCCTCCGGCGGATGCGCCGCCGCCACGGGATGGACGGGGGCCCGCGCGACGAGGTGGAACCGGCCGTCCTCGCGGACACCCGCCTCGACCCGGCCGCCGATCGCCGCGAGCCGGGTGCGGAGGTTGCCCAGGCCGCTGCCGCTGTGCGCGGAGCGGTCCGGGCGCTGCCCGGCCACCCCGTCGTTCACCAGGCGGAGCGTGACGGACTCCCCCCTCGACTCGACCGATATCACGCAGGTCTGAGCTTTGCTGTGGCGGAGGACGTTGGTGACGCCCTCCCGCAGCGCGGTCGCGAGCACGGTGTCGGTGACCGGGTGCAGTCGGCCGCAGGAGACATCCGTCTGCGCCCGGATCTCGGCCGTCGAGAGGATGGAGGCCGCCGACTCGGCCTCCGCCGCCAGTGACATGTCGCGGTAGCCGCTGGCCACCAGCCGTACGTCCGACAGCGCCTGCCGGGACACCTCCAGCACGGAGGCGATCTCCTCGCGCGCCCGGTCGGGCCGGGAGTGCACCAGGCGGTACGTCAGCTCGCTCTTGAGCGTGATGGCCGACAGGCTGTACCCCAGCAGGTCGTGCAGGTCGCGGGCGAACCGCAGGCGCTCCTCGGTGACCGCCATCCGGGCCATCTCCGCCCGCGAGTCCTGGACCTCGGCCACCAGGTCGCTCAGCCTCGCGGTTCCGTAGAGGATCAGTCCCGCCATCATGGTCGAGGTCGTCAGATAGGTGACCGTCGCCCAGTCCAGTTTGGCCGAGACGGTCATGGCCAGCATGGTGCCCGTGATCACGCCGTAGAGGGGCCAGGCCACCCTGCCGGGCAGCAGGAGCAGCAGCGAACCGGCCAGTGGGCCGGCCATGCTCCCCCAGTTGAGGCCGAAGAAGAGGAACGGCAGGTAGGTCAGCGCGGCCTGCGCGAGCAGGGTGGCGTAGCGGCGAGGCAGGGACCAGCGCTGCGCACGGGGGGATATGTGCAGGAACTGGAAGAAGAAGACCGCGGTCACGCACCCCAGGCACAGCAGTACCTGGCTCCGCTCGGCGCCGCTGCGCAGGACGTTGAGCAGGGAGATCCCCGAGTAGTACAGCAGGGTGGCGACCGTGATCGTCCTGGCCAGTTTCGGCGCGGGCAGTTCGCGGTGGCGCGTGTGAGACCGAGGGGGAGACGCGTTCCGGGCCCCCGCTTGAGCGGGAGCCCGGAGGTGGGAGGCGCTGTCCGGGGTGTCATGCACCTGGCTGCTCCTCGGTCAGAAGTCGTCACGTTGAACTGTGAGTTGACCGCATCATATTGGCCATCGGCTAGCTCTGGCCACTGACGAGGAGCAGCGTCCTAAATCAGACGAACAGCGGGATCGGGTTCAGGTTCTCGTAGGCCGTCGGCCGCGTGAGTCGGCCGAGTGTCACCGGTATGTCGAACAGGCGGCCCGGCGCGAAACGCGCCCAGAAGTGGCGCAACCCCGGAGCGATCACCCTGACCACCGGAACGCCCACGTCAGGACGTGTCTGATCGAGTACCAGCAGTTCCGTTCCACGGGCTTCCAGAAGAGAGCGGGCCGTCTCCACGTCATCGTACAGATCGTGACGCGGGGTGTGCGTGTAGTCATGGGGGGTCAGGGGTGTTGTTGACTGGTCCGAAGCCAAATATGGCTGGTTCCTTACGGTCGCCCGAGTCCACCACTCCAGCAGCTCGGGAGGCGCGGCACCGTACCCGGACCCGTTCCCGCCGACGCGGGCCACCGAGGCGGCCAGCTGCCCCATCTCCGTCAGTGCTCGGCGCAGCGCCAGCCGGGGATCGAAGTGGGCGCCGAACCCCAGGACGATGTCCTGCGCGGGCTTGTCGGTGCGCCGCGACAGCGCCGCCATCACGGGAACGCCCAGGTCGGAGGTGAGATCCAGGACCCACACCTTCCGTCCCATCCGCGCGTAGACCTCCCTCAGGCCCGCGAGCCAGGGCTCGTCGAAGGCGTCCAGGTCCACGGCGGGCTGGCGGGTGCGGTTGTACCACCACAGGGCCACCGCGTCGCGCTCGACCAGTTCCAGGAAGCCCTGGACGACGGCGTCCTCCAGGCTGCCGCCCGCCGCGTTCCCGTTGGAGTCGGCGCGGGGCTCGCCCGAGCCGGGGGAGGCACGATGGCCGAAATACAGCATGGAGGTCGGCAGCAGCCGGTGGGTCCGGGCCGTCAGCGACCACACGGGCGTCCACTCCACCGGGCGGTCGGCGTCGAAGGACGCGCACACCTGGTGGAAGGGGGAGGCCGTGGCGTTCCAGCGCTCCCGGTCCCGGAACTGCCGCTCGTCGAAGAGCTGACACGCGTTGGGGTGGATCGCCTGCTCCCCCAGGCCCCGCAGGCTGTCGTACACCACCGGCTCGTCGCCCTGGCGGGTGGCGCAGTAGCGCTCCACCGCCTCGCACAGGGCGCCGACCTCGGCCTCCAGCGCGGTGACGCCCTTGCCGCCGCTGAGGCTGCGCAGCCCGCCGCGGAGGTCGGCGAGCGTGTAGGCGTCCAGCGCCAGGTTGTGCCCCGAGACGAAGGAGTTGAGGCCTTCGGGCAGCCGGGCGTCCCGGCGCACCTCACGCACGATCCCGGTGACCGGGTCCACCAGGTGCCCGTACCGCTCCAGGACCTGTTCGGGGGAGAGGGCGCGGTCGTTGTTCCCGCCCCGCGCCGCCTTCGGCCGGGGCCCCAGCGCGACCGGCCGCCGTACCAGAGCGGAGACCAGCGACGGGTCACCGCACTCCGGGCACTGGGGGCGCCGGTGCACCGCGTGGTGGCCGGTGCGCAGGCTGAGGGTGTCCAGAACGCGGATGGCCCCCTGGCCCTCGTCGCGCACCCCCGCCAGCCACTTCGCCGCCTCCAGCACCGCCATCCGCAGTCCCATCCCCCGGCCGGCCGCCAGGGAGGCCGACGGGCGCGGCAGGGGCGCGTCGCTGCCGATGGCCCGCTGGAGCGGTGCCTCCGAGCGGCGGTGGATGCGGACGCGGTGCGCCAGGCAGGACCAGCAGGGCCCCGAGCCCGGCCGGAACACCGGCCCCACCCAGGGCTCGGGGCCGTACGGGCCGGCCAGCAGCCAGGGCAGCCCCCGCTCGCGGTGCCAGGCGTCCACGGAACGCAGCCCGGGGGCCAGGTAGTCGTCGCAGAGCACCAGCGAGAAAACGCTACCGCCCGCCCCGCCGGTCCCGCCCGCCCCGCCGTCGCCGGTGCCGTCCCGCCCGGCCCGCTCCCCCTCCGGGGCGGGGAGCGGGCCCAGCACCGTCAGGCCGGACTCCTCGCAGACCGCGCGAGCCTGGCCGCCGTCCACGCCGCCTACGGTGACCAGCCGTACGGCGGTACGGGTCAGCGCCGCGCTCGCGGCGCCGCCGTCCAGGCCGGCCAGCTCCCAGTAGGCCGCCGCCGAGGCGTCGGCCTCCTCGCCGGGGGCGGACCGGTAGCCGACGAGATTGGCCCGCGCCAGTTCCCCGATGATCCGGCCCGCCTCGTCCGGAGGGACCAGGGCGCCGGCCTCGCGCAGCACCCCGGCCACGGTGCGGGTGCCGTCCAGCAGCGGGGCGAGCACCTCGGCGGACCGGCCGTACAGCGCCCTGACCCCGCGCGGCGAGAGCAGGTAGACCGCCTCGCCCGGTACCACCTCGGCCCGCAGATGGCGACGGAAGCCCACGAAGGGGCCGCCGTCGGCAGCCTCTCCGTGTCGTCTCACGCCCCCACCGTCCCCGGAACCTCCAGACGGAAGTCGTCCGCGCGGGTGCAGCCGAAGCAGGCCAACTGCTCGGCGTCGCGGATGTCCAGCTGCTCCAGGTCCTCGATGAGCAGCGGGCCGCCGGCGTAGACCGGTTCGGAGGCGCACAGACCGAGTTCCGCGAGGATCGCCACGGAGTCCGGCACGCCACCGTAGGGAGCCTCGGCGGCGGGCAGGCCGAAACCGGACAGCACCGCGACCGGGTCGGCGGTGTAGCGTGCCTCCAGACCGGGCTCCAGCCCGGTGCGGAGGGCCAGCTCGGCGAAGCGCCGGTCCTCCGCGCCGGTGTTCTCCGTCGAGGCGGTGGCGGACGTGTTGCTTCTCATGCGAAGACCCCCTGTGAGTCGGACGGCTGAGCGTTCGAATCAATCGTGACGATTGTGTGATCCATGCCGCCGGGGAGCCCAGTGCGGCGTTCACCACCGGCCCATGAGATTTTCACGACCGCGCTCATGAGCACCTCACTGTGCGCCGCTCCCGCACCGTGCGAGCCTCACTCAATGCTCCGAGAGGAACCGTCAGGCGGACTGCCGGCGGATTGAGCTCGACAAGGGGAGAGCACACCATGGAGATCAAGGTTCTGGGTCCGCTCGCGGCGGTGGAGCGGGGAGTGTCTGTGGTCCCGAGCGCCGCCAAGCCGAGGCAGATCCTCGCACTGCTCGCACTCCAGGCCGATCACGTGGTGACCGTGCCGACCCTGATGGAGGAGATCTGGGGCGAGAACGTCCCGCGCAGCGCCGCCACCACCCTGCAGACCTACATCCTCCAGTTGCGGCGCAGGATCGCGGTGGCACTGGAGGGCGACCCGGCGCGGGAGGCCAAGGACGTGCTGGTCACCCAGCACGGCGGCTATCTGCTCCAGGTCCAGCCCGGCCAGGTGGACGTCCAGGAGTTCGAGCAGCTGGCCGCGTCCGGCCGGGCCGCCTACGACGCCGGCGACGACCGCACGGCCTCCGAGATGCTGGGCCGCGCGCTGAAGATGTGGCACGGCCCCGCACTGGTGGACGTGAGGGTCGGCAGCGTCCTGGAACTGGAGGTCCTGCGTATGGACGAGGACCGGATGGCGGCCCTGGAGCGCCGTGTCGACGCCGACCTGCGACTGGGCCGGCACACCGAACTCGTTCCCGAGCTAAGGGTACTGGCGGCCCGTCACCCCATGCACGAGAACTTCTGCGCCCAGCTGATGGTGGCCCTGCACCGCTCCGGCAACTCCTGGCGGGCCCTGGAGGCGTACCAGCGGCTGCGCAACACGCTCATCGAGGAGCTGGGAATGGAGCCCTCGCCGAAGCTCCAGCGGCTGCACCACGCGGTGCTCTCCGGCGATCCGCAGCTGGACGCCACGGCGCACGCGGCGCGCTGACCGGCGCCCCCGGCTGACAGGGGGCGCGGCGCCGCGCCGGCCGGCCGACGCGGAACGGACGCGGGAACGACCCGGCGGCTGCTCCAGCCGACCTCTAGGCGGCGTTCCTACGTTCGGCCGATGACGATCCTCGACGACATCACGACGAGTGCGCCGGCATCGCGGACCGCCCCGGACCGGGCACCGGACCGGATGGTGGAACCCGGCCCCGACCTGCGCCGGGCCACCGCGGAACTGCTCCGCCTCAAGGAGGAGGTGGGCCGGGGCCCCGACCCGGACGCCACCCGCCGGCAGCACGCCAGGGGCAAACTCACCGTCCGCGAGCGGCTGGAGGTCCTCTTCGACGAGGGCACCTTCACCGAGATCGAGCCGCTGCGCCGCCACCGCGCCACCGGCTTCGGCCTGGAGGACCGCAAACCGCACGGCGACGGCGTGGTCACCGGCTGGGGCACCGTCCACGGCCGCACCGTCTTCGCCTACGCCCACGACTTCCGCGTCTTCGCCGGCGCCCTGGGCGAGGCCCACGCCGCCAAGGTCCACAAGGTGATGGACCTGGCGCGGGCCGCGGGCGCGCCGCTGGTCTCCCTCAACGACGGGGCCGGCGCCCGCATCCAGGAGGGCGTGACGGCGCTGGCCGGCTACGGCGGCATCTTCCGCCGCAACACCGCCGCCTCCGGGGTCATCCCGCAGATCTCGGTGATGCTGGGCCCGTGCGCGGGCGGGGCGGCCTACTCCCCGGCGCTGACCGACTTCGTGTTCATGGTCCGCGACACCTCGCAGATGTTCATCACCGGCCCCGACGTCGTCAAGGCGGTCACCGGCGAGGAGATCACCCACAACGGGCTGGGCGGCGCCGACGCGCACGCCGCCGGCTCCGGTGTGGCCGGCTTCGCCCACGACGACGAGGCCGAGTGTCTGGAGGACGTGCGCTACCTGCTGTCCCTGCTGCCGTCCAACAACCGGGAGCTGCCGCCCGCCGTACGCGGCGCCGACCCGGCCGACCGGCGCTGCGAGGCGCTGGCCGACCTCGTCCCGGCCGACGGCAACCGCGCCTACGACGTGCGCGCGGTGATCGAGGAGATCGTCGACGACGGCGAGTGCTTCGAGGTGCACGAGGCATGGGCGCGCAACGTGGTGTGCGCGCTGGCGCGCATCGACGGCCAGGTGGTGGGCATCGTCGCCAACCAGCCCCAGCAGCTGGCAGGCGTGCTGGACATCCACGGCTCCGAGAAGGCCGCCCGGTTCGTCTCCACCTGCGACGCCTTCAACATCCCCCTGGTGACCCTGGTCGACGTGCCCGGCTTCCTGCCGGGGGTGGACCAGGAGCACGGCGGGATCATCCGGCACGGGGCGAAGCTGCTGTACGCGTACTGCAACGCCACCGTGCCGCGGATCTCGCTGGTGCTGCGCAAGGCCTACGGCGGGGCGTACATCGTCATGGACTCCCAGTCCATCGGCGCGGACCTGACCTACGCCTGGCCGACCAACGAGATCGCGGTGATGGGCGCCGAAGGCGCCGCGGGGGTGATCTTCCGGCGGCGGATCGCCGCCTCCGACGACCCCGAGACCACCCGGGCGGAACTGGTCGAGGAGTACAGGGCCGAGCTGATGCACCCCTACTACGCGGCCGAGCGCGGCCTGGTCGACGACGTCATCGACCCCGCCGACACCCGGCGGGTCCTGGCCCGGTCCCTGGCCATGCTCCGCCGCAAGCAGGCCGACCTGCCCGAACGCAAGCACGGCAACGTCCCGCTGTAGTGCCCAAAGGTCCTCGGAGGCGGTGGCCGCCGGCCCGTCCAGGCAGGCGCGAGTCCCCGTCTAGGGACGGCTTCAACCATGAGTTCACCGGAAGCGGCGGCGCGTCACGAGCGGGCGGCCGCCCGGTCCGGCACCGGGGCGGGAAGGGACCGACCCCCGAACCGCCCCGGCCGCCGAAAACCTCAGCAAGCGCCACGAGAGCGTCACGGACGAAGGGAACGGCAGTGGCCCGCACAGTTCCAACCGCCGGATGCCGACAGCGGCACCCGGTCCCGTCGAAGGGGAGGTAAGCGGTGGTACGCAGAGTCGTGATCACAGGTCTGGGCGTCGTCGCCCCCGGCGGGGTAGGCGTCAAGGAGTACTGGGAGCTGCTCACCGCGGGACGCACCGCGACCCGCGCGATCTCCTTCTACGACGCCTCCCCCTTCCGCTCGCGGGTCGCCGCCGAGTGCGACTTCGACCCCGCGGCCGCGGGCCTGAGCCCGCAGGAGATCCGCCGGCTCGACCGGGCCGCCCAGTTCGCCGTCGTCTCCACCCGCGAGGCGCTGGCCGACAGCGGTCTGGACGTCTCCGCCCTGGACCCGTCCCGGATCGGCACCTCGCTCGGCAGCGCGGTGGGCTGCACCACCAGCCTGGAACGCGAGTACGTGGTGGTCAGCGACGGCGGCCGCAAGTGGAACGTCGACCACGAGTACGCGGTGCCCGAGCTGTACCGGCACTTCGTGCCCAGCTCCATGGCCGCCGAGGTGGGCCAGGAGGCCGGCGCCGAGGGGCCGGCGGCGGTGGTCTCCACCGGCTGCACCTCCGGCCTGGACTCGCTCGGCCACGCGGTCGAGCTGATCCGCGAGGGCACCTGCGACGTGATGATCGCGGGTGCGACGGAGGCGCCGATCTCGCCCATCACCTCGGCCTGCTTCGACGCCATCCACGCCACCACGCCCCGCAACGACACCCCCGAGAGCGCCTGCCGCCCCTTCGACCGGACCCGCAGCGGCCTGGTCCTGGGCGAGGGCGCGGCGATCCTGGTCCTGGAGGAACTGGAGAGCGCGCGCAGGCGCGGGGCCCACGTCTACGCGGAGATCGCGGGCTTCGCCGCCCGCTGCAACGCGTACCACATGACCGGTCTCAAGCCCGACGGCCGCGAGATGGCCGAGGCCATCGACGCCGCCCTGGACGAGGCCCGCATGGACCCGACGGCGATCGACTACATCAACGCCCACGGCTCCGGCACCAAGATGAACGACCGCCACGAGACCGGCGCCTTCAAGCGCAGTCTGGGCGACCACGCGTACGCCACCCCCGTCAGCTCCATCAAGTCGATGATCGGCCACTCGCTGGGCGCCATCGGCTCCCTGGAGATCGCGGCCTGCGCCCTGGCGATGGAGCACGGCGTCCTGCCGCCCACCGCCAACCTGCACGAGCCCGACCCCGAACTCGACCTCGACTACATCCCGCTGACCGCCCGGGAGAAGAAGACCGACACGGTGCTCAGCGTCGGCAGCGGCTTCGGCGGCTTCCAGAGCGCCATGCTGCTCGCCCGGCCGGAGAGGAGTACCCGATGACAGCGACACCGACGGCGCCGGCGGTACGGCCCGCGCCGGCGGCCGCGCCGGCCGTACGGACCACCGCGGTCGTGACCGGCCTGGGCATCGCCGCCCCCAACGGCCTGGGCACCGAGGACTACTGGAGGGCCACCCTGGCCGGCGAGAGCGGCCTGGGGCGCGTCACCCGCTTCGACCCCTCCCAGTACCCCTCCACCGTCGGCGGCGAGGTCCCCGGCTACGTCGCCGAGGAGCACATCCCCAGCCGGCTGATGCCGCAGACCGACCACATGACCCGCCTGGCGCTCACCGCGGCCGACTGGGCCGTCGCCGACGCCGGGATCGTCCCCGGCGACCTGCCCGAGTACGGCATGGGCGTGGTCACCGCCGCCTCCGGCGGGGCGGTGGAGTTCGGCCAGCGCGAGCTGCAGAACCTGTGGAGCCAGGGCAAGGAGTACGTCAGCGCGTACCAGTCCTTCGCCTGGTTCTACGCCGTCAACACCGGGCAGATCTCCATCCGCCACAAGATGCGCGGCCCCAGCGGGGTGCTGCTCACCGAACAGGCCGGCGGCGTCGACTCCATCGGCCACGCCCGCCGCCACGTCCGCAAGGGCGTGCCCGTGGTCGTCACCGGCGGCGTCGACGCGGCCCTGTGCCCCTGGGGCTGGGTCCCGCAGATCGCCTCCGGCCTGATGAGCACCGTCTCCGACCCCTCCCGCGCCTACCTGCCCTTCTCGGCGGAGGCGAGCGGGTACGTGCCCGGCGAGGGCGGGGCGATCCTCATCGTGGAGGACGCCGACTCCGCCCGGGAGCGCGGCGCCGAACACGTCTACGGCACCGTCGCCGGCTACGCGGCCGGCCTCGACCCCGCGCCCGGCAGCGGCCGGCCGCCCGCGCTGCGCCGGGTCGCCGAGACGGCCCTGGCGGACGCCGCACTGGCCCCCTCGGACGTCGACGTCGTCTTCGCCGACGCGGCGGGCACCCCCGAACTGGACCGGGCCGAGGCGAAGGTGCTGGAGGACCTCTTCGGCGCCCGCGGCGTGCCGGTCACCGCGCCCAAGAGCATGACCGGGCGGCTGCTGGCGGGAGGCGCCGCGCTGGACGCGGCCACCGCGCTGCTGGCACTGCGAGACGGCGTCATCCCGCCGACCGCGGGCGTCGCCGAGGCCGACCCCGGCCACCGGATCGACCTGGTCACCGGCGCCCGCGAGGCGGACCTGCGCACCGCGCTGGTGCTGGCCCGCGGCCACGGCGGCTTCAACGCGGCGCTCGTCCTGCGCCGCGCCGGCTGAGCCGCGCCCACCGAACCGGGCCACACCGGCCCCCGACCCCCCACGAGTACCGCCTCGTCCACGCACACCACAGAGAGGAACCAACATGTCCGCGATCACCACGAAGACCGAGGTGACCCTGGCCGACCTGACCAGGATGCTGCGCGAGAGCGCCGGCGAGGAGGAGGGCGTGGACCTGGACGGCGATGTCCTGGACACCCCGTTCATCGACCTCGGCTACGACTCCCTCGCACTCCTCCAGGTCATCGGCCAGATCCAGCGCGAGTACGGGATCGCGATACCGGACGACGCGGTCGTCGACGCCGAGACGCCGCGCGCTCTGCTGGAGCTCGTCAACTCCGGCCAGGCGTCCCCCGCCTGAGCCGGCCCCGGGCCGCCCTGCCGAACGCTCTCCGGCAGGGCGGCCGTTCCCGCTCACCCCACCTTCCCTCCCCTCTCCCGCCTCCCGCTTGCCGAAGCCATCCGCCGCCGGGGACCCGGCCGCCGACAGGAGGGCCCATGCCGCTCACCGAACACACCGCAGTGGTCCGCAGACTCGTGGTCAGCACCAAGGGCGCGCCGGCCGGGGAGACCGGCCGCGGGGAGCCGGTCACGGCCACCGCCGCCGCCGTCTCCGCGGTGCTGCGGGCCTTCGGCCGCTCACCGGAGGACCTGCCCGCGCGTACGGCCGTCTTCGTCGGCGCCGCCCGCACCGCCGCGGGCCTCGGAGCGGAGCACGAGGGGTTCCCCGTGCACACCGCCTCCTCGCCCGGCCGCGCACTGCGCCGGGCGCACCGCGAGCTGCTCGCCAAGAACGTCGACCTCGCGCTCGTCGCCGGGTTCGGCGAGCCCCGGGCGGAGGCGGTCACCGTCCACGCCGTGCGGCGGGCTGCCGAGGCCGTCGCGGACGGCGACTCCGTGCTGGGCGTACCGGACTTCTCCGGGGAGGCCCCCGCAGCCCCCGGCACCGTTGACGACGCACCCGTGATCCACCCCCTGCGGTACGGCGGCCGCGGCACCGACCCCGCTGGCGTACGGCTGCTGCTGTGGTCCGGCCGGGACGAGGCCGACGAGGCCCGGGTGCGCGGCGAGCTGCGCCCGATGGTCGACCGGCTCTTCCCCGAGGCCTTCCCCGCCCTGCCCACCGCGGTGCCCTGCGGGCAGGAGCCCGGCCCGGTGCGCGCCGCGGCCGTCACCACCGCCGAACGGGCCGCGCGGGCGGTGCTCGGGGCCAGGGCCGTCACCACCGGCAGGCCGCGCCCGGTCGCCCTCCTCTTCCCCGGCCAGGGCTCCCAGCACACCGCGATGGCGGCCGGGCTGTACGGCCGGGAGCCGGTGTTCACCGCCGCCATGGACGCCGTGCTCGACCTGTTCGGCGAGGACGGCGAGGACGTCCGGGCCGACTGGCTCGCCGACGGGACCACCCGCGCGCCGAAGATCGGCATCGACGACGTGCGCCGCGCCCAGCCGCTGCTGT
Source organism: Streptomyces sp. ATLC9 (assembly GCF_057196705.1). Taxonomy (NCBI): domain Bacteria; kingdom Bacillati; phylum Actinomycetota; class Actinomycetes; order Kitasatosporales; family Streptomycetaceae; genus Streptomyces; species Streptomyces sp. ATLC9. The sequence goes on from NZ_JBXUOY010000017.1 coordinate 32,979, forward strand.
TCGCCGTGGACTACGCGCTGGGCCGCACCGTCCTCGGCTGGGGCGTGCGCCCCACCGCCTTCCTCGGCCACAGCGCCGGAGAACTGGTCGCCGCGGTCTTCACGGGCGTGGTGTCGCTGCCGGACGCCGTCGGCATGATGCGCGAGCGGGTGCGGTACGCCGTGGAGATCCCACCGGGCGGAATGCTCGCCGTCGGCGCCTCCGAGGAGGAGCTGCGCCCGTACCTGCGCGGCGACGTGGCCATCGCCGCGGTCAACGCGGGCCGGCAGACCATGCTGGCCGGCTCCCGCGAGCCGCTGGGCGAGGTCGAGGCGGCGCTGCGCGCCGACGGCCACACCGTCGTCGCCGTCCCCGCCACCAGCCCGTTCCACTGCCCGGCGATGGCGCCGGCGTCCGAGGCCGTCGAGCGCGCCTACCGCGGCGTACGGCTGCGCCCGCCCGCCCTCCCCCTCTACTCCGGCTACACCGGAGGCCCGCTGAGCCCCGAGGACGCCCTGCGGCCGGACTTCTGGGCCCGCCAGCTCACCGACACCGTGTACTTCAGGCCCGCGCTGGACGAACTGCTCGCGGCCGACGACATGCTGCTGATCGAGGCGGGTCCCCGGCAGACACTCACCGCGTTCGCCCGCCGCCACCAGGCGGTGCGGCTGAAGGCCAGCGCGGTGGTGCCGATGCTGCCGGCCCGGCCCGGCGGGCCGGAGGGGGACCGGCGGTCGGTGCTCACCGCCGCGGCCCGGCTGTGGGAGGAGGGGCACGTCCTGAAGCCGGACGCGGTGAGCCGCCTGTGGAACTGGAGCGCCGGCGCCCCACTCACTGCGCCCGTCCCGGAGGCTCCGGGGGTTCCGGTGGCTCGGGAGGAGGCCCGCGCGGGGGCTCCCGCAGCGGACGGCCGCCTCGGGGAACGCCGGCCCCTGACGGCCGTATGAGCACCCGTACGGCCCCGGCGAGGACCTGGTGGCGCGTGTACCGGTCCCTGGCGGCGGGGAGCGGCCGGATGCCCCCGCCGCACCTGCCCCTCCCGGTGCCCGGCCACCACGGCTGGCTCCTCCCCGACGTCCCCCGGCCGGCGTGGCGCCCGCGGGCGTAACCCGAACGGCTCCCGAGCGCAGGACACCGGGAGCGCGCGCATCCAGCCTTGCTGTGTAGAGGTGGGCCCGGACGGGCCGGGGCGCTCGGCCGATCGCGTGGCCGGCGCTGTCGCTCGCTGGAGGTGCCGGATGCCGCAGGTGCGGGTGTACGTGTCCATACCGCTGCCGGTGGAGGAGGTGTTCGGGCGCCTGGCCGACGGGTGCGGGCTGGCGGCCTGGCACTCGGGTGTGGTCTCGGTGCGCCCGGTGGATCCGCGGGAGGGGGAGTACCGCTACCGGTTCCCCGGACGGCGGCGCGAGTGCGTGCTGCGGCGGGTGGTGTGCGAGCCGCCGCGGCGGGTGTCGTTCCAGGGGCAGCGGATGTGGACGCCGCTGGGATGGCAGATGCCGCGGTTCGACTTCCGGCTGTGGCCCTGGGAGGGGGGCGGATGCCGGGTGGAGGTGGGGGTCAGGTGCGCGCTGGGGGGCGCGATGGTGCTGCTGTGGCCGGTGGTGGCGTGCGGGTGGCGGCGTGATCTGCCGGCGGACGCGCAGGCGCTGTACGAGCGGCTGACGGGCTCGGGGGTGCGGGAGACGGGGACCGCCGTGACCGAGGCGGTCTCCCTCGGCCCGGGGACCGGCCCCGAAGCCGGCCCCGAAGCCGGTCCCGGCCCGGACTTCGGGTCGGCCGAACCGGCCTGGAGGCAGGCCGGTGGTCCGCCTGCCGTCCCCTCCCGGCCGCCCCGCTCCGGGCATCGCTTCCCGGCCCCGAACGGCTGATTCCCGGCGCCCCGGGACAGGACGGACGGGACGGATAGGCTGTGGCCGGAGAACCGATACGGCCCCCGGGGGATGGATGCCGTTCACACTCAGCCACGCCGCCGCCGTACTCCCGGCGCTCCGCGCTGGTCGCCGGGACGCTCACCCCGGACACCGCGTACTACGCGGACAGTGTCGCCCCGCGGCTCATGGGGCTGGGCGAGCACACCCACTCGGCGCTCGGCACGGCCACAGTGGACGTCCTGATCGCGGCGGCGCTGCTGGGCGCGGCGGCGGAGCCGGAGGCCGTCCCGTGGGACGGGTACGTGCCCACCGCGCTGTTCGGCGCGGGCGCCGGGCTGGCGATCGCCCTGCCGCTGTACGCGGTCGTGATCCGGGCGCCGGCGGCGGTGCGGGAACGCCGTGCGGCCCGTGCGGACGGCGCCGGCGTGTCCGGCGCGGAGGCCCCGCGGCCGGCGGACGGCCCGTCAGCGGCTGAGCGGATCGCGGTGCAGCAGCCGGACCCGCCCCTCCAGCATCGCGCCCAGGCCCTCCACCGCGCAGACGGCCGGCTGCTCGGCGACGTGCACCGGCATCCCGGTGGCCTGCCGCAGCATCGAGTCCAGTCCCGGCAGCATCGCGCTGCCGCCCACCAGCATGATCCCGCGGTCCGCGAGGTCGGCCACCAGGTCGGGCTGGCACTGGCGCAGTACGCCGCGGATGGCGTCCACCATCGCCGTCAGCGGGGGCCGGATGGCGGCGCGCACGCTCTCGGTGTCCACGCTCACCGTGCGGAACAGCCCGGTGGACACGTCCCGGCCGTACACCTCGGCCTCGGTCTGCTCCGGCGGGGCGACGGACATCGCCAGGTGCAGGGGGTGGACCGCCTGGCCGGGGAGCATCAGCTCGTGCCGGTTGCGCAGGTGCTGGACGACGGCGCGGTCGATGATCTCGCCGCCGACCGGCACCGTCTCGGAGGCGACGATGGATCCCAGCGAGAGCACCGCGACGTGCGAGGTGGCCGCACCGCACATCACGATCATGGTGGCCTCGGGCTCCTCCACGGGCAGCCCGGAGCCGACGGCCGCCGCGATGAGGCTGTCCACCAGCTCCACCCGCCGCGCGCCCATCCCGGTGAGCGTCTCGATCGCGGCGCGCTGGACGAGCGGCTCGGCGTCGTGCGGGATGCACACGGCGGCGCGCAGCATCGGCTTGCGCCGCCAGGCCCGGCGGACCCGGTCGCCCACCAGGGCGCGCAGCATCCGCCGGGCCATGTCGATGTCCACCACGGTGCCGCCCGACACCGGCCGCACCACCCGGATGTGCTCGGGAGTGCGGCCCACCATCCGCTCGGCCGGGGCGCCGACCGCGATCAGGGCTCCGGAGCGGGTGTTGACGGCGACGGCCGACGGAGCGTCCACGATGACGCCGAACCGTTTGAGGTAGACCCGGGTCCTGGCCGCGCCGAGGTCGACGGCTACGGAACAGCGGCTCAGTTGCTCAAGACTGACGGTCACAGCGGTATCTCCCCGGACATGGCTCGACACGGGCCGCCGCCCGGCGGCCCCGATCCTCATCGTGGGGGCCGGGCGGCGGTCCCGCGCGCTGGACTGATCCGGATGGGCGAGGGCCGCCACGGCGTCCGAGTCCCGCGTACCGCCGGGAAGGTGATGGCCGGTCAGGAGGCGGATCCGGACACGGCGGGCTCCCGGCGCCCTGCCCCGAGCGCACGCCCGGGCGCGGGCTCGGGGCAGGCTCGTTGTTCAACCGGCTGACCGGCTGACCGGCTGACCGCTGTGGGGCGGGTGGAGAAGGCGACCGGCGTCCGCCGGGCGCGGCCTCGGCCGGCGGACGCCGGGACGGCACCGGGCAGCAGGAAGGGAGCCGGCCGCCACCGGTGTGCGGGCGGGCAGGTCCGCGATGCGGCGCGGGACGGCGCGTGGGAGGCGCGGCAC
>NZ_JBXUOY010000018.1:0-34997 GCF_057196705.1 Streptomyces sp. ATLC9
CAAGAAACCGCAGGTCAGCCCGACGATACGAGCCCGGGAAAACCGTGAAACGTATCGAGACCCTCACCGAACATGCCCGCTTGAAACGGCTCAGAGGTTAAACGCCAAGCTGAGACGCGGCCGTTTCCAACGCGCCAGGCAAGTCCTGGCGTTGAACGCGGTCGCGATGAGCGACGACGGCGCGGTTACTCGCTTGCGACAGTCAAACACGGGGCGCTCCGGCCACCCTGCGACTGGGGCGGGCACCTCCCTGACAGGGGGACGGTCAAGAGACAGGGGGGCGTCGGCGTAAAACGGCGCCCGGTGCGACTTCAGCCGGCGCGGCTCGAGTTCTGGCGCTTGTTGGCGAGAAAACGCGCTTTCTTCTCGCGGTTCCCGCAGGTGTTCATCTCGCACCACCTGCGCGTGGCGCCCCGACTGGTGTCGAAGAAGGCGGCCCGGCACGTCGGGGACGCGCACAACGCCATCCTTCCCTCGCGCGCGCCCGAGACGATGTCGACCGCGTCGGCGGCGATCACGCTGAGGGCGTCCTCGACGGAGGCGGAACTCAGGCACCACTCCTGTTCACCCTGGAGTGAAAGGACCGCCGAGGCATGGCCGCCCGTACTGCAGTCATTGATGACCCGGATGACTGCGGCGGGAGGGGTATCCTGCGCCGCCACGGCGGTAGCGGCCTCGTGGATCGCTTCACGCAGTTGCCGAGCATGCTCCAGCTGGGAATCACTGCACGAATCGACCTTAAGCCCGTTGACTGCCAACCAGTCGACCAGCCGCTCGGGGACGGGAATGCGTTCGACGGGTTCACCGCAGCGTTCTGTGAGGGTCGCCGTGAAGCTGGTCGCCAGCACTTTGCCAAGACGGAACTCGGGGAATCGCTTGACAGACATGGAACCACCTTAGCTGGTTACCATGCCGAAGGCAAGCAAGAGAACTGCTCCAGGCGGTTCCGCGCTGCTGGAGGGCACGGCGCCCCGCGCCTGCGTCTCCGTGGACGCGCGGTACGCTTCGCGGCCCTGATTAGGCCAAGGACGATTCAGGACACTCGGAGACTCTTTCTTTCCCCTCCGCGAGCTTGCAGTATCGAAAGGGCTGAAGGGCGGACCAATAGGCCGCGAAAAAGACATTGAAATTCCGGCACATCACCCCGCAGATCAATTAATCACATTCCTGCATAGGTAGAAAAAATCGTCGCTCCCTTGAAAAGGAGAACAGTACATGACTGTCGCTCAGCGCCCCGATCTGTATCCGACCCGAGTCTTCGGTGAGGCCGTTCCCATGCCGCGGACGGACCCGTCGGTGTGGGGGGAAGCTCCGGGCCCGCTCGAGGGTGAGCAGCTCAAGCAGTACGAGTCCAACGGCTACCTGGTCCTCGACGACCTGCTCTCCGTGCAGGAAGTGGACCTCTATCTGTCCGAACTCCGGCGCCTCGGTGAGGACCCGGCGCTGCGCGCGAGCGAGCGCGTCATTCTGGAACCGGAGTCCGACGAGGTCCGTTCCGTCTTCGAGGTCGAGAAGCTCAGCGAGATCTTCGCCGAGCTGCTCCGGTCGCCTCGGCTCATGAACATCGCCCGCCAGGTGCTCGACTCCGAGGTCTACATTCACCAGAGCCGGGTCAACTACAAGCCAGGGTTCGGCGGCGCCCCGTTCCACTGGCACTCCGACTTCGAGACCTGGCACTCCGAGGACGGCATGCCCCGGCCGCGCGCGTTCAGTGTCTCGATCTCCCTCACCGAGAACCATCCGTTCAACGGCCCGCTCATGGTCATGCCCGGCACCCATAAGACGTTCGTCCCCACGATCGGGGCCACCCCGCAGAACTACCACAAGGAGTCGCTCCGCGTGGCCGCCCCCAGCGTCGGCTCCCCGGACCGCAAGCACCTGACGCGCATGGCGGAGGAGCACGGCATCGTGCAGATCACGGGCCCCGTCGGCTCTGCGGTGATGTTCGACTCCAACCTGCTGCACGGCTCCAACGGGAACCTCTCGCCGTTCGCGCGCTCGAACATCTTCATCGTCTACAACAGCGTGGAGAACACGCTGGGGGCGCCCTACGCTGCGGACGCACCGCGTCCGCAGTACCTCAGCAACCGCGAATTTTCCTCCTCGCGGGGCATGTAGGACACCCGCGCCCGTCGCCGTACAGGTGAGGCCGTGCGGCCCCGGCCGTGGCTGGCACCCCTCTTTGGGTGCCGCACGGACCGGGGCCCGGCTTGCGTGCGTAGTTCCGGCCGCTGGTCCGTCGCAGGGTTGGCCTCCGACGCGTTACTCACGCGGCGCTCCAGACAAGAGTGCGGAACCGGCTTGCCCGGTTGCCGGAGGAACCCCGGACTGATAGAACCGTCTTAGGCGGTTCACCTTTCGACTCGGAGACTTCATGGCGCTCTCGACAACCAGCCCTGCGTGCCCCGCGGCCCGCCGCGCGGCGCACGCACGCCCCACCGGGCTCGGAGAGAGAAGACCGACTGCGGATTTAGCAGTCCTGCCGGGCGTCGTCGCAAGGGTCCTCCTCCTGCTGCGTTCGCCGAAGAAAGCTAACTGAGACGAGGTCTGCCATGACCGGAACTGTCCTTGCTCCAGCGCGATCCACCGCCGTGTCGAAGAAGGTCCTCTTCTCGCTGCTGCTGGTCCCCATGTTCCTAGGCGGTGTGGACTCCACGCTGTTCAACTCCATCGCCTACGACCTGCCGGTCCTGACCGACTCATGGCGCCTGTGGTTTATCGACGGGTACACGATCGCCCTCGCCTCCTGCGTCGTCCTCGGTTCGCGTCTGGGCGCACGCCTGGGTCCCGGTGTGACCCTGGCGGCCGGCCTCTTCGTCTTCGCCCTCGCGGGGGCGAGTCCCGCACTACTTGACACGGCGACGATGTGGACGGCGAGCCGGTTCATCCAAGGCTTCGGCTACGCGCTGATCGTCTCCAGCGTCGCCTCGGTCATCGGCGGACTGCCCGAGACGTCGGAGCGCACCCTCGGCTACTCCCTGTGGATCACCACGTACGCCATCGGAGCCGGTACAGGACCCCTGATCGGCCGAGTGTTCGTCGGCATGGACGCCTACACGATGCTCTTTTGGCTGCCTGCCGCCGTCGCCCTGGTGTGCGGAGTGCTCGCCACTGCGCTGCTGCGCGGCATCACCCTGGGACAGGCCTCGTCGACCAAGATCGACGTCGCCTCCTCCGCCCTCGCTTTCGTGGGCTTCGGACTCTTCGTGGCCGGCCTGCAAAGCCATGGCGTCGCGTTCGGGCGCCTCCTCGCGACGGCCGCGGGCTGCCTGGTCCTGGCGGTCTTCTGCACGCGGCAGCTCCGCTCGCACGACCCGCTTATCGACGTACGAATGCTCAGCTTCTCCCGGCTCGGCGCGCCCTCCCTCGCGCTCGTCGTGAGTTCCGCCACCTACACAGGATCGGTCTTCCTATTCAGCGCGGAGGCTGACTCGCTCCTGTCGATCGTGCCGGTTTCAGTCCTGGCACTGTGGGTCTCCCTCGGCGGGTTCGCGTTCCACAAGGTCCAGGCTCGCTTCACCGCGGTGCACATGCTCCAGGTCAGCCTGGCCATTTGCGCCGTCGGCCTCATCGTGGCCACTTTCGTTGACCTGTGGCCCGCCAGTTTCCTGATCGGCCTCGGTGTCGGCGTCTCCATGGCCGCTGGCGACGCTTACCTGCTGGGCAGCGTCCCGCCGAAGGACGTCGCGCGCGCTGCGGCGCTCCAGGAGACGGCCCTCGCGGTGGGTGCGGCGCTGGGCGTGGCCGGCTTCGGCGGCATCTTCGCCGCCACCGGCTCGGTCGTAGGGACGGCCGTCATCACGGCGGTCATCATCGCCGTCGTCGTAGCGGGGCTGCGCTGCAACCGGGGCGTCTTCAAGGCGTAGCCCGAGCGCCTCGCGGGTCACGCGGGTGGCCACCGGCAGACCGGTGGCCACCCGCGTTTCGCGATCCATCGACTGGCCGACGATATCGGTGTAGCGGGCGGTCTGCGCGGTCGCGTCGAGCGTCACCGTCGCGTAGGACGGCGGGCCGACCGGCAGCCGACTGGTGACCAGCCGCATCGCCCACGGAGCCTCGGGGGTAAGCGCCGCCATGCGATTCCCGTTCTCCTTGCCGAACACGGTCAGCCGGACGGCTGTCGCCTGCGCAGAATCAGTGCCCTGCGCCTCTCCTGGCCAGCACCGCAGAAGTTACTAAAAGTACCTTAAACATAACACACCGCACGCAGGGCTGTGACCGCATAGGTTCACTGGGTTGCTTGTTGTGCTGGTTGGAAGCGATGTCGCCTCCAACCAGCAGCATGGTGCCTTGCGGGATCGTGGGAGTTCTCCGGGGAACCGAAGCTCACGGGTTATCTGGCTAAATAGACCGTCTCTCAGTCGGACCACTCCAGGAAGCCCAGGTGCGGTGAGGGCAGCCGCCGTGTCAACAGTCCCCGGTGCGGGTCCAGGCGCTGGGGACGGTGCCGGGCATGCGGTGGTCGATCTGGTGCTCGCCCTTGGTGCACCCGGCGAAGGGACCGCCCGAGGCGCGCAGCTCGCGCATGCAGGGGTCGAGGTGGTCGCGGTGCCACACCGAGGGGCCGGTGTAGCCGCAGGTAGCGGGGTCGGTCAGTTCCTGCCATGCGAGCCAGCACGCGTGGAGCCGGGCGACGGCCGGCGGGTGCTCGAACCACAGGTGGCACCAGCGGGCGTCGGCGCTCGGCTCGGCGAGGTAGCCGGGTACGAGGACGCCTTCCACCCACTCGATCAGGGCGCGCAGTTCGTCGTCGTACTGGGGAGGGTCCAGCAGCAGGATGAACGGGGGGTACTGCTCCTCGTCCTCGCCGTCCGGCCCTTCGTCGGCGTCCGGGGGCTCGCCCGGGCCGGTGTCGGCGCTCTGTGCGAGCGCTCCGACCTGCGCGGTCAGTCGGGCGACGTGGGCCCTGAGGTCTTCCAGGTCCTGGAAGAGGACAACGGGCACGTCGAAGGTGGGGTCCTCGTCACCGGCCACGGCGGGCCGCCTTCCGCTCCTCATGTGCCGCGACGGCCCGCTTGGTGATGGCCTTCTCCTCGGCGGCCAGCTGCTCGCCGATGTGGGCCATGGCCTTCTCCGCGTACCAGGGCCGCAGGGCGATCTGGGCGACGGGCATGCCGGTGGACATCAGCAGGGCCGTGCCCTTGCGCATGGCGCGGATCTCGGCGGGGTCGAGGACCTGCTCGCGCTGTTCGGAGACGCTGCGGCTGTAGCCGTCCCTGCTCTTGGAGTACGAGCCGCGGTCGACGTAGTGGGCGCCGGTGAGGGTGGAGACGTCGCCGGCGAACCTCGCGTCGTCCAGGCCGACGCCGATGAGCTTCTTGGTGGCGGCCGACCACATGGCGTCCATGCCGACCTCCCCCCACGCCTTCACGCCCTGGCGGTAGGACTGGAGGATGACGAACGGGGTGATGCCGCGCGAGCCCAGGTGGCTGTAGAGGTCGGGCAGGTCGGCGATGCGGCAGATGTTGGCGGCCTCGTCCAGGACGGCGCGCATCGGCTCGGGCAGGCGGCCGCCGTGGCGCTCGCCCGCCTCGGCGCCGGCGGTGAAGACCGCATCCGCCAGGGCGGCGACGACGGCGCTGGCGGGCCCGCCCTTCTTGCTCAGCAGGTACAGGGTGTCGCGGGAGGTGGCGAACGCCTCGGGGTCGAAGCGGGGCCGGTGCTCATCCGGTGTCACCCAGGCGAGGACCTTCTCGTCCCGCAGCGCGGACACGGCGGTGCGGGCGTTCTGGTAGATGCCGCTCTGGGTCTCCTCGGCGATGTTGATGCTGCTGTCGACCTGTTCGGCGAGCACGGGCTCGTGGCTGTAGAGGATGCGCATGGGCGCCTTCTCCCGCGGGTCGGCCAGCCACTTCATGACGTCGCGGACGCTGCCGCCGTCGTGCCAGGCCGCGCGGAACAGGCCGACCAGGAGGTCGCCGGCGGCCTGGGACCAGAACGGGTCGGCCTGCTCGGAGGTGATCTGGTTGACGAAGTGGGAGGCGAGGCGTTCGGCGCCCTCCAGCGTCTCCGCCTGGGCGATCATGTCCCACCACATCTCACGGTCGGCCTGGGCCACGCCCTGAGTGTCGAGGATCCAGGCGTGGCCGACGCGGGAGCGGGAGGCGAGGGTGGCGGCGTAGACGTCGGCCTTGTTGGAGGTCATCAGCAGGCTCGCCGGGGCCTCCTCGGCCACCGGGATGGCCAGCGAGGTGGACTTGCCCGCGCGGGGCGCCATGATGGCGACGTAGGTGTCCTCGTCGCTTCCGCGCAGCTCCACCCCGGACGGCAGGTGGTCGCCCAGGAGGACGCCCCGGTCGCGGGGTGGGATCTTCTTGGGCTCGGCGCCCTTGAGCGAGGCCCGCAGCCGGGTCGCGGTGCGCGCCGCGTGCTTCGGGGTGAGCTCGCGCACCTGGTACAGCGTCGCCAGGCTGGAAGGGTTGCGGAACCAGCGGAAGGCCACCCGCAGCCCCCACACCACGAGGGCGAGAACGGCCACGTCCAGGACCACGGCGCCGACGGCGGAGGCGGTGGAGGAGTGCGGCCACACCGCACCCCAGTCGGTGGCCATGCGGTAGACGGTCAGAGGTGAGGCGGGGGCGACGTCGGCGCCGGTGAGAGCCGCGCCGGCGGCGGCTCCGGCCCAGCCGGCGGCGGACAGGGCCACCGCGCTGCCGAACAGGATGCCGCCGAGGGCCCAGGCGCGGTCGTTCTCGGTCATCATCGGTTTCCCACCCCTGTGGTCGTCACCCGGCGCCGGTTGGTGTCCGTGCGGTACAGCCGCGCTTCCGTCGCCGTGAGGTCGAGCGCGGCCGCGATGCCCGGCCGCGTGCCCAGCTTGATCAGGTACTTGCCGCGGCCCGGGTGCCGGGCGGCCTCCTCCTCCACCGGCCGGGCGCCGCCGTCCTCATCGTCGTAGGTGGGGTCGATGTCCAGCCCGGTGGAGGTCGCCGACGCCCAGGAGCTGACCATCATCACCTCCTGCTCGGTCAGCATCCGCTTGCCGGTCACCCGCCCGAGCTCCTCGGTGGTGGAGGCGCCCAGCACCCAGGTGTCGCACCGGTCCATCAGCCCGCGGGCCTTGGCCCGGTCGGTCTCGGTGGGCAGGGCCTCGACGTCCAGCAGGGAGTGGGTGACGTAGATGGTGACGTCGTCGGTGGTGCGGTTCAGGCGGCTGATCGCGTCCATCGCGTCCACCAGCCCGGGGCCGGAGCGCAGGGCCCGCCACATCTCGTCCATGGGCAGCACCAGCTTGCGGTCCATCAGCCCGATGCTGCGGGCGGAGTCGATCGAGCTGTAGGTGTAGGCCCAGGTGGCGATCATCCCGGCGGACACGACGTCGTTGCCGCGGGCCCGCAGGGCGGAGATGTCCACGGAGACGGCGGGGGCGTTGATGTCCAGCGGGGTGGACGTCGGGCCGTCGAACAGCCCCTTGAGGGGGCCGCCGATGAGGTTGTCCAGCCCGGCGATGACCGACCGGGTCAGGTCCTGGTAGCGCTCGCCGTCGGCGGCGAGTTTGGTGCGCAGCTCCTGCGGCGCGGCCCGCAGCACGTCGACGACGTCCCTGACGACGGGGTCGCTGCCCGAGGCCTGGGCGGCGGAGGCGACCTGGACGGCCGTGTCCAGCGCGCTGCGCTCGATCTCGTCGGGGCTGCGGCCCAGTCCGTGCTTGGTCGACAGCAGGGCCACCAGCGTCTCCAGGCGGCGGCCGTTGAGGACGTCGAGCAGGGCCTCGCGCCGCTCGGCCGGCAGGGACCGCGCCCGGCCCTTGAGCGGGCCGGAGTCCAGCGGGTTGATGCGGCCGACGCCGTCGCCGATGCGCACCACCGAGCCGCCCAGCTCGCCGATCAGCTCGCTGTACTCGCCCTTGACGTCGCCGGGGACGCACACCATGTGCCCGTAGGCGCAGTACACCAGGCAGATCCGCTTGACCAGCGCGGACTTGCCCGCGCCGGGCTGGGACATCACCCACACGCCCGGGTTCGTCGTCAGCTTCCCCGTCCAGCCCGACGGGTCGATGCACACCAGCTCGCCGGTGAGCACATCCCGCCCGACCGGCACCCCCCGCGGCGGCAGGCCGCTCCCCAGCAGGAAGGGGTAGATGCCGCCCGCCTGGCTGGTGGGGCCGGTGTAGACGGTGCCGGCGTCCTCGACCGCGACACGGCCGCCGAACCGGCCGCCCCAGCCCAGACGGGGGGCGAACCGGTTCCGCAGCCGCCTCTGCTCACGCCGCTCCTCGCGGCCGGGGGCCTGCTCGACCACCGGGGTCAGCCGCTTGGGCGTGGTGAACGCCGGCGGTCCGGGCTTGCGTGCCATCGGATCAGTCCTTCACCAGCGGGTTGTAGCCGATCGGCAGCCCGGCCGCGAAGACGGCGGCCTGGGCACCGTAGGCGGGACGCATGCGGATACCGCGCGTGGCCTTCACCGCCCGCTCCAACTCCTGGCGGGCGGCGGGCAGCTCGGCGGTGCTGCGGGCGGTGACGGTCACCATCAGCGTCCAGTCCACGACCTGGGAGCCTCCGGCCACCTGGGCTGCGGCCTGCTCGGCGCGCTGGGCGTCGGCCCGCTGCGACCACTTCGCGCGGCCCTTGACCTCGGCGGTGGCCTGCGCCCGCTGGTGGGCGTGGCTGATCTCCCGCTCCAGCACCGCCTCGCCCTCGTGCGAGTCCAGCACCCGGTAGGCCAGGGTGATGCGCCGCTGGAAGCGGCCCGGGGCCAGCAGCGGCAGCAGCACGCTGTAGGCGATGGGCCGGCGCGGCATCTCCCGCAGCACCCACGAGATGGACACCCCGCCGTCGTGCGCGTACTCCTCCCAGCCGTCGTCGGCGGCCTGCGGCCCGCACTCCGACCAGGACAGCTCCTCGAACTCGCGCTCACGGGCGTTGAAGACCGCCGGATCGTAGGCGCTCCTGACCAGACGGCGCAGGTCCACGTCAGTGGCACGGCGCTCGATGTCGGTGCCGGTGCCGGACAGGTCGAGGCTGTCGACGACCTTCAGCGCCTCGGCGACCTGGTCCGACAGCTCGGTCGGCGGGTCGGCCGACGCGGCGGGGTCGACGGTGACGGACATCCACGGCGCCACACTGGCGGTGGCGTGCGGCGTGGTGCGCACCAGCTCGGCGATGACCTCCCTGGCCAGCCGCGGGGCGCCCGGATCGGTGCGGGCCTTCACGTCATCACCCAGGGCCTCCCCCGCACCCGGGGTGATCTGGATGGTCACCGACGCCCCCTTGACCTGGTCGTCGGTGGACATCGCGTCCAGGACCGACGACCAGGTGCGCAGGGAACTCTGCACCGCGCCGGTGGGGGCCATCAGGCTGCCGCCGGGGGCGAGCAGCGTGGTGATGGTCATGTGGCCGCCGGCTCGGTCGTGGACGACGCCCACGCTGCGGCCGGTGGTCGGGTCGTAGGCCTTGATCAGGGTGGAGGAGGCGCCCACGCCCGGCAGGTCCAGCGCGTACGGGTGCGGCAGCAGCACCCGCCGGTAGGAGGTGGCGTCGATCCGGGCGGCCCGCCGCCACGACAGCCTGGCCCAGTAGTAGGCCAGCGCGGACATGCCGTGGCGGCGCGAGGCGGCCAGCGCCAGGGCCGCGAGGGTGAGGGGGACGGTGACGAGCAGGGTGGCCGGCGCCTGCGTGCCGACGATGCCCTCGGCCACCAGGACTCCGGCCCCGACCATCGTGGCCGTCCTGGACAGCCCGCCGAAGCCGAAGCTGCGGCGGGCGCGGAACCCGTCGACCATGAGGGTCCTGGGCACCTCGTGCTGGGTGGTCACTGCGACTGCCCCCCGTTTCCGACCTGTCCGCTGGCGCCCTGCACGGTGTTGTTGACCCCGTCCATGACCTCGATGGTGATTCCGGCGAGACCGGCGGCCGCTCCCGCACCGCCCGCGGTGGCTCCGGACGCGTCGGCGCCCGCGGCCTGGCCGCCGGCCGCGCCCGCCCCGGTGGTGCCTGCGGCCTCGCCGTGAGCGGGCTGCCGGCGCACCCGGCCGGCTTCGTTGCGGGCTGCCTGGGCCTGGGCGTCGCGGCCCGCCTCCCCGCTCTCATCTCCGGTGCCGCGCCGGCTGCCCATGGACTGCTCGACGTACTGGGCGTGCTCCACCGGCGTGGTGGGCCGCACCGAGGCGCCATCGTTCCCGTCAGCCCCGTCCCGGCCCCTGTCTCCCGAGAAGTAGCCCGCGGCCTGCGCGAACGCACCACTCATGCCGCCGGAGGACATGCCCGCCCCGACGGCCTCACCGAACGGGGCGAACAGCTTGGCCAGCGGGCCCGGCGCGAGGATCGCCAGGACCAGGGTGGCGCACCCGCGCAGCCACTCGGCCAGCGTCTGGGCGTGACCGAACTGGCTGAACCCGATGCAGATGATCAATGCGAGGATCGGCTTGTAGGCGATCACCACGCAGATCGCCGTGATCAGTCGGGGCGCCCACTGGCGGGTGGCATCCCCGCCGACCCGCCCGCCCCCGGCCACCGGCAGCAGCAGGCACAGGATCGGGATGGCGCTCTGCCGCAGGAACACCAGGATCAGCTGGACGAAGCCGATCAGCAGCAGAACCGCGACGATGCACAGCATGTTGATCGGGTTGGCGACCGCCTTCGGCACCATGACCGCCGCGATCCTCTCGTAGGCCTGGCCGTCATCCTCGAACGCGGCCTTGACCAGGCCGGTCGTCAGCGTGTCCCCGATGGTCAGCAGCAGCGCGACCATCGCGACGCCGGTCGCGGACAGGACGGTGTTCTCCACCCACCCCCGCGCCGCCCGCCCCAGATGCTTGGACTGCCCGGAGACGGCCATCCTGCCGATCTGCCACATCGCCCCGGCCGTGGCGATCACCAACCCGAGCCAGGTCATCATGCCCGCCAGCGTGGCGTCCTCCCCGAACAGCCCGGTGGCCCTCAAGTCCAGCGAGGGGCCCATGAGCGCGACGGTCAGGATCTTCTTGATGATCCACTTCGCCGCATCGGCGGCGCTGTCGATGACGTCGCCCAGGACACTGTCCTTGACGCCTTCCCACGCCTCCTTGGCTTTCTCCGCACCGGTGTCACCGACCTTGTCGCACAGCACCTTCCCGGCCTCGCTGACTCTGCCCAAGATCGTGCCGACACCGATACGGCAGGCGGCCTCAACGCCACCGGCTACCGGCCCGTCATCGGCGGCCGCGGGCACCGGCGCGGCCACCGCCAGCCCCAGCACCGCGACGAGCGCGAGGAGCAGGGCCGTCAGCCGACGCCTCATGATGCGTCCCGGACGGCGGTCCAGCCGGCCGCGTTGAACTCGGCGTCGCCGGGGGCGACCATCTTCGGCTCGCCCTGCGCCTGGGCCTCCTGCTGGGCGCGATCGGTCACCGCACCGGACAGCTTCCAGTCACCGTCCTCCCAGACCGCGCCGACCAGCGTGCGGGTGTAGGAGCCGGTCTCCTTCGCCGTCTCCCCCGTCTTCTGCACCACCCGGGACAGCAGCCACACACCAACCTCGTCGGTCGACTCGGTGACGATCTTGTAGCCGATCACGTGGCTGCGCAGGTAGGCCCCGGACGGCAGCGGCTGCCCGGCGCCCACGCTCATCTCCTTGCGCAGGTCCTCGTCGGTCTGCTGAGCGTTCTGCTCGATGGCCTCGGCGTTGGCGTCACTCCGGTCGGCCGCAGACAGGTAGGAGTGGTAGATCCGCAGCTGTTCATCGACCGTGCTGCGGTCGGCTTCGACACTGGTGGTGTTGGCGGCCGCCGCCATCGCCACGGCCCCCTCGGTAGTGTGCGGGAAACCGACCTCGTTCCCGTGATTGTCGGTGCGTTCCCCGCCGGGGAGCGCCACCCAGCGTTCCGGCTCGGTCCAGTCCTCCGGCGCGGCGTAGGTCGGTGCCGGGCTGGTCGGTGCGGAGTCGGTGCTGGACGCGCTCGGGCTCGCACCGCCGCTGCCCGCCGTGGGCGAGGCGTCCTCGTCACCACCGAGCAGGGCGTACCCCGTCAGAGCCAGCACGGTCGCGAGCGCAGCACCCGCGATCCACGTGCCCTTGGTGTTCCATGTCCCCCTGGTCCGTGACATGCCGCCCGCCCTAGCCGGCGATGCCGTTGAGGATGGTGATCAGCGACCCGGCCAGAAGGATCGTGGCCACTCCGGCGCCCATCCACTTGAACGGCTCGGATCCGCCGCCGTGCCGGCTCTTGTCCGCGACGGCGAGCTTGTAGACGCCGAAGCCCGTTCCTCCGGCGCCCGCCAGAATCAGGATCCACAGGCCGTAGCCGAAAAGCTGGCTGACAGGACCGCTGAGCCCGGGGATCTGCGTGGGCTCGGCTCCGGGAATCAGAGCGGCCAGCGTGGCCAGCTCCGCAGTCATGGTCATTTCCCCTCCATCCGGCGCCGCAGCTTCTCGGCCGCGGCCTTCACGTCTTTGTGCTCCAGGGCCTCGTCGGCTCCCTCGACCGTGCGCAGGACCGGCAGGTAGGGGACGTGCGCGACACCTGCCAGCCGGCCCTCCAGGGCCCGGATGCGGTAGCGCGCGGCCGGTACCGGGCGGGCGGGAGCATCGGCGACCAGCACCAGCCACGGACGCGGCAGCCCAGTCGTCCAGTTGCGCAGCATGTGCTCCACGCACGTCGCGCCGTACACGGTGGTGTCGGCCAGCAGCACCGGCCACGTCCCGTACGGGACGGCCTCGCCGGGATGGAGCAGGCGGGCCGTGCCGCTCCCCTCGGGGTCGAGCATTCGGGCCACGGTCGCTCCGGCGATGCCGTATCCGTGCACCGGGATCAGCGCGTACCGGAGCCCCGCCGAGCCCTGTGGGGCTGATGTCGCCGAACGGGTGATCACGCCGCAACTCCCCCTTGTCTGCCTGCTTTTACCGGTCTCGATCTTGGTCTGCGGGACTCTGAGGCTAGCGTGATCCGCTGTCAGACCTGAGTGGCATTTCCTGCGTCGGCGAAAGGCCGAGTGGGAGGTGACGTCGTACGACGACGCACGGGCCCGTGCCCCGCGCCTCGAAGCCCGGATCCGCATCGAGGAGCCGGCCGTCGCCGCAGGGGTCGGCCCGAACACCACCCGTTCTGCCGAGTCCGGCACTCACCAGCCACGCCCCCGTGTCGCCGACGCCATCGCCCGGGCACTGGGTGTTCCGCTCAGCGAACTCACCCCCCGCAAGCCACCCCTAACCCTACGTGACGTACGGTGGTGCCTTGGACTGACCCAGGCCGAGATGGCCGCCCGCCTCGGTGTGATCCGGCAGATGGTCTCCCAGGTCGAGCGCGGCGTGACCGGCGTGCGCTCGACCACCGTCTGAGCCGCCGCCTACGGGCTGACGGTCGCCCAATGGACGAGCGCGCACAAAGCAGCGCGTGATCTGGTACGGCAGAGGGTCGCAGCACAGGCACACCGACGAAGAAAGAAGCAGCCACGGGGGGACAGCACGTGAACGTGCTCATCAAAGCTGCCGTCACAGTCATCGCCCTGGTCGCGCTGGTGGCCGTCGGCCTGGTGACCCTGGTCCTCGTCGACGAAGACGCCAAGGCCACCGAGGCATCCGACGGCGGCGGCGGCCTCCAAGGAGTTCCCGCGGAGTTCCGGCCCTGGATCCTGAAAGCCGCCGCGGCGTGCGACCAGCCCGAGCTGACACCGGCGCTGCTGGCCGCCCAGCTCTACCAGGAGTCCAGGTTCTCCACCACGGCCACCAGCCACGCCGGCGCGCAGGGCCCGGCACAGTTCATGCCGGACACCTGGGCCACCTGGGGCCGGGACGCCGACGGCAACGGCGAGGCCTCGCCCTGGGACATCGGCGACGCCGTCACGGCGCAAGGGCGCTTCATGTGCTCTCTGATCAGGCAGGCCAAGACCTCCGGATACGGCGGGGACGCGCGGGCACTCGCGCTGGCCGGGTACAACGCCGGCTGGGGAGCCGTCGAGAAGTACCGGGGGGTACCCCCGGAGTCGTTCGCGGGTGGCGAGACCTACCACTACGTGCGAACCATCCTGGCCACCATGCCCCGCTTCCAGGGCCCGGGCCCGCTGGAGGTCTCCGGCTCCGGGGCCGGCGCGGACGCGCTGCGCAAGGCGGCCACCCGGCTGGGCACCCCCTACTCCTGGGGCGGCGGCGGGCCGGGCGGCCCGTCGACCGGCTTCTGCGACGGCACCAACGGCTACCAGGGCGGCAAGTGCGCCGCGTCCTCCACCGTCGGCTTCGACTGCTCCTCCCTCGTGCAGTACGCCTACTGGCCCGCCGTGAAACTGCCGCGCGTCGCGGCCGCCCAGTACGGCGCCACTTCCGACCGCCCCGTCTCCCGCCAGAACCTGAAGGAGGGCGACCTGCTGTTCTGGTCGAAGGGCGGCTCGGGCGACATTTACCACGTCGCCCTCTACGCCGGAGACGGCAACGTCCTGCACGCTCCCCGCACCGGGCAGGACGTGAAGGTCCAGTCGCTGATCTCCGCCATGCCGGAGGCCGACTACTACGGCGCCACCCGTCCCTGACCCCGCCGCAGACGCGCGTGTGTCGCCGCCCCGGTTCGGAACGGCGGCACACGTGTCTCCGGGCCGGCTACCGGGTTCTGCCGCGGCTCGGTGCGGACTCGCTCTGCTGCCGGTGCGGGGCGGGCCCGCTCTGCGCAGACGCTCCCGCCTTCGCCTTCGGCCGCTTAGTAGGGCCCAGCGTCGCCGAGCGCGACCGGGCCGCGGTGGTGTTCACCGCCACCCTCGACTCGGCAACCTCGCCCAGCGGCCGGCGCAGCGCGTCGTTGGCGGCCTGCACCAGCCGGGAGCCCATCTGCGGCATAGGCCCCTGCTCCCACGAGGTGTCCTGCATCAGGCGGGCCAAGTGCTCGCGCACCGGCTTGCCCTCGGACTCCATCCGAGCCATCCGAGCGGCGACCAGCGGCCACTGCCGGGCCGACAGCAGCAGACCGGCCTCGCGCTCGCGGCCCGGCATCGCCTCCTGCACCCAGCGGCCGTAGCGCTCGTTCTCCGCCGGGGAGACGGCCAGCTGCCGCAGCGCCCGCGCGCGGTCGGACAGGTCCAGGTCCTTGGGGACGTCCAGCCCGGTCGTCAGCGGCCCGTACGACAGCATCGCGTCCCGGCTCGGCGTCGGCACCGCGTCCGCCGCGAGGACCTTGGCGACGGCCTGGTCGACGCCGACGCCCTCGTCATGCGCAGAGGCGAGGATCTGCCGCACGTCGACACCGCGCTCGTCCAGCCGCGCCATCGTCGCGGCGATGTCCGGCCACGCCGGGGAGGACAGGATCGCTTCCCGTACCGGTCCTGCGGGCAGCGTCTCGCGCAGCATCCGCTCCCACTCCCCGGTGCCCTCGCGGGCCACCCGGGCGCTGTTCTCGGCGACCGCGTCCCGCACCGTCACCGCGATGTCGCCGATGCGCGGCAGGAACTCCTCCAGGTCCACCCCCGCGCGCCGCAGCGCCGACAGCTGCTGTGCCATCTGCGGCCAGTCCGCCTCGGCCATCACCGCGGTCGAGATGTCCGGGGGAACCAGCCTCGTCATCTGCTCGGCCGTCTCGCGCTCAGCCTCTGCGGCGGGCGGCAGGTCCTCCTCCTTGCCTTTCTGCCGCCGCTGCTGCTGCCGTCGCACCGCGTCCGCGATGGCCATCACCAGACGCCACGCCATGACGGAGGTCTGCACCGCCTCGCCGGCCGCCTCGCTGAACGGCTCCCCCGGAGGTGTCCCCATCAGGTGCTCTCCCCTCGCTACCGGGCCCGTCCCAGGCCCTTACGCTGCTCGCTGCCGGACGCCTGCCGAGTCGGCGCGGATGCCCTTGTGCTGCGGGCCGGGCCGGCGCTCCCGGCGCCGCCTGCGGGCATGGCCGACGGGTTCTTGTCAGCGGCGGCGGTCGCGCCGCGCTGTCTGCGCCATCCGTCCAAACGCCATGAAAGCACCTCCGCCACCGACTCCGCAGAGGTCAGCTCCCGCCGTGCCGCCACCGTGGCCAGCACCTCCACCGGGTCCTCGCCCGCCCGCTCGAGCTCTGTCAGACCCGTGCGCAGGGCAGGCCAGGCCGGATCCGCCAGAACGGCCCGCGCGTGGGCAGGCACAGCCTGCTGGACGACGCCTGCCATCGGCCGCTCACCCGCCGCGGCCGCCAACCGCTGCCCGGTGGCCGTGCGGGCCTTCGCCGTCCTCCGGCGAGGCCGGTGTTCCCGGGCCGCTGCCGCTCCGGCGGTCACCTCGACCGCCTCGCGCAGCAACCGCCCGGCCCGTCCGGCGGCATGCGCCTGGGCACGGTGCTCCTGCGCCTCGTGCCATTTCCGGGAGGCCTCCACCGCCGTCACCAGGGCCAGCAAGAACCCCAGGGCGGCGACCGTGTCGCTGCGGCCCGCCGCGGTCGCGGACCTCGACAGCAGCTGTGACGACTCCCGGTACAGCTCACGCGCCTGGCCCTCCAGGCTGCGGGCCGCAGGCGCCCGGGAGGCCCGCTCGAACTCGTGGGCGGCCTGGCAGATCTGGTCGCGCACCAGACGTGGAGAAACCACGGCGGCGACCACGACCAGGTCGCCGAGTGCGGCCACGTCCCCGGCGCCTTGATGCAGTCCTCCGGCCCCCAATTGTTCGGCGGCCGCGCGCACCTTGGCCTCTGCCGCTCGCCACGCTTGTGCCGGCGCAGCCGGCGACACCGGCGCCGCACCCTGCCACCGCTCCCGCACTCGGGGCAGGGACAGGTCCGGCGCCAGCCGGGAGCCGGAGAACCACACAGGGGTCTGCCGCCCGTCCCGGTCCCCGGGCAGCGCCACCGAGTAACCGGTGACGTTGCCATCCGGGGCGATGCGCTGTTGCACCCGGATCCCGGCGGCGCCGAGCCGGGCGAAGAAGTCCGCCTCGCCCGTGGCGGCTGCGGCCGCCTCTCGCACGGCACGCTGCAACGCTTCACGTGCGGTCTCCGGCAGGCCGCGCCGGGCCGCCTTCTCCGCCTCGCCCGTCTTCGACCACCGCCGCGCGGTCCTGTCGCCGTGCGTCAGGCGGCGCAGCCCGAACCGCTCCTCAAACCGTCGTGCGGCCGCATGCATCCTCACGATGTCCTGCCGCAGATTGGGCTGCCGTCCGTCCTGCCTCGCCCGCGTCGCCACGATGTGGATGTGGTCGTCGGCGTGCCGGATCGCCACCCATCGGCATCCTTGGTCGTCTCCGTGCTTGGAGATCCCGGAGGCGTGCATCATCTCGCGCGCCACCTCCGCCCATTCCTCATCCGTCAGGACCCGGTCCTCGGGAGCATTGCGGACTGCCACGTGGTACACGTGCTTCGGCGGTTTCTTGCCCAGCAGCGCGTACACCGGGGCATCCAGGATCAGCGCCAGGTCGGCGATCGTCATGTCCGGCGAGCGCGCCGGGTCCTCGACGTACGGGTCGTCCCACGAGGCCACCATGCGCGGGTTCACGTGCTCGTCGCGTTTGCCCGGCCCGTACAGGTAGTCCAGCAGCCCCCAGGTGTCGTTGCCGTCCCGGGCCTTCTTCGGCATCACGACCGCGGCTGCCGCTCGCGCATCACCTGCCGGGTCGCCTCGTCCATGCGCCGGATCGCGCGGTGCACTGCGTCCAGGGCGGCCTCGATCTGGGCGGCGGTGACCGTGCCGTCGGCGTTCAGAGCCTTCGCGATCTGATTCACGTTGTTGCCGACCCGCGAGACCTGGTTACGTGCCCGAATGAACTCGGCGACGACGTCACGGGCGTCGGCCGAGACGGGAACGACCTTCTCCGCCGCCACGTCCAGAGCAACGGCGCCGACCCATGCGGCCAGTGCCTGATTGTCGCGAGCGGCGGCCTCACGGACGATCGCCAGCTCGGTCTCGTTGTAGGAGACCTTGATGCGGGTGCTGCGGCGGCCGGCGGGCTCATGCCCCCGGTAACGCGCGGGAGTTCGGTGTCGGTCATCCGCTGCAGATGGCTCTGCCATCGCAGTCTCCTTCCACCCGCCCGGTCCGTGCTCGGACCCAAGATCGTCCGCCGCCACCTTAGTGAAGCCGCGGACGACGACCCCCGCGAACTGGGCCCAGTTCGCACTAACTCGCTTCCGATGGTTACTGCCCCAGAGAGGGTTTCCCGTGCAAGGGGTCGACCGTCAAAAACCCCTACGGCCTGTGGTGATACGGCGTTCCCTGGGGCGGTTGCGAAGGCCCGGAACACTACGATCACAGCATGGCGAGTGCACAAGAGATCATGCAGCGGATGCAGGAGATCCAGGCGGCTCGGGAGGCGGCATTCGAGCCGCTGATGAAGGTTCTGGTGGAGCGACAGGAACTCCAGCAGAGGCTGGCCGAACTGGATGAGCCGTACGGCCAGGCCTTCGCAGCGGCAGAGGCGGCGGGCTGGACCAAGGACGAGCTGAAAGCCATTGGCGCCGAGGAGCCGACGAAGCGCCCGAAGGGACGGCCGCGCACCAGGCGGGCCACGGCCAGGAAGACAGCGGCTCCGACCTCTTCGTCCACCTCGATGGAAACTCCGGTGCCTGCGCAGAACCGCGCCCAGGAGACCGCGGCGGAGACGGCTGCCGCCAGGGACAGGGAGACGGCGTAGGCGCCGGAGACCAGCGAGCGCGCCGGAGGTCGGGCGGGCGGCAGGGGCCGCCCGCACCCGGATCCTCAGCCACCACGAAGCCTGAACGAGCGGAGCGAGAAGGGCGGCCTCAGCCACTGCGCGGCAGCAGCCCGCTCCCCATCAGCCCCGGCCTATGCGTCCGGTCTGCTCACGCGCCGGCGGGCCCGACGGCGGCAGTACGGCGCCCGGCCCCGCACGTCGCCGTACGTCCGCGGACCGGGCACGAGCCCCCACCCCTCCCCCCGTAGCCAGCCTCTACACCGCACCTCGGCGCAACGCGCCACCTGGCCACCGGGCAGCAGCGACAACGGTCGAAGAACGGGACCGTCGGCGTGCGCCCGGCCCGCGCCGCCCGGGGCCAGGCAGGTCAGTAAAGCTGGATGCGGGTGAGGACGATGTGGGGCGGATCGGCGTCGGCGACGATGACGTACTCGGCGATGCCGAGCGAGCCGCCTGTGCCGAGCGGCAGACGCCGTTGCTGTGACCATTTCGCCGACCCGGTACTGCCCGGCGCTTCGCCGCGGGTCTCGGTGATGACAACCGCGGCCGCCACGATCGCGCCGAAGACGTCACCGGGCAGTGCCGGGTCTTTCAGCAGCTCGGTGACCTCTTCCGAGAGTACGCACGGCCAGCCTTCGGACTCGTCAGAGGTGGGGTCACTCAATGGGCAGTCCTGCCTGCGTGCGATGGGCGATCACCTGGGCCAGAGGGGTCGTCGTCAGGGTCCCGTTCAGCGCGGCCTCGGTAAGCCGGTCACCGCGCGGGTCGGTGTCGAGCATCGCCTCGGCCCACCAGCGCTTGAGGACGCCTTCGGCGTCCTCCGGCGCGACAGCGAGCAGCTGACGGTAGAACTCCAGCCTCCTCGCCTCGTCCAGCGCGGCCGCGATGCCCTCAGCGTTGCGCGGCACGCGGTCCGGTTGGTTCGAGTGGATCGGCTGTGCGCTCATCAGGGTGCCCCTTCCGTCTGTTCCGAGTCTGCCGTCTTGCCGGTGCTCTGGTCGACTGGTAGTGCGGGACAGGCGGTGAAGTCCGCGGTGCGGACTCCCTCGCCCCAGGCGGCGGCGAGAGCGGTGTGGAGATCGCGGTCGATGCCGGGGCCGGTGGCGATCCGGCATCGACCGCGGAACGCCGGCACGGCACCCGAGGTTCACAAGCCTGTAGGGTCTCGCGATCCGTGCCATAACGCATCGCTCTGACCAGCGACTATTCAGGCTGTCTCACGTCATGTCATGGCGAGTCCGTCTCAGGACGCATGTCATTTCCTCGGTTGCCGGCCGAGATCGTCAGCTGGCACCGGGGACGAACGGCTTCTGGTGCGGGTGGGAAGGCCCGGCCGCTACCGGGGCGGCTCAGGGCCGGGCAGGAGGCGGGTGCAGCGGCGCAGCAGCATCTCGTGCGGCTGGAGGGCGGCCTCCCAGTAGGCGGGTCGGCCGCCTACGCGGTCCAGGCCGGGCACGGCCGGTCGGCGTTGGTGCGGTGGTGGTGCCAGGCCAGCGCGTCCAGCCCCTCGGGCCTGATCCGGGCGGCCCGGGACTCGGGCTGGCGGCGTGGCCGCTTGGGCCCTGACCGGGTGAAGGGGAGCAGGTTCGCATCTCTCTGGCACGCTCGGCTGCGATGCCCCGCTCCCTGGCGCTCTCTCTGCCCGGAGCCGCTCTGTCCACTGGCCGGTGCCGCCGAACCACCTGTCAGCGGAGGCACCGCTCCTGCGAACTCGGGAAGGGGAGGGCGCCGGGGCGGCCTCATCAGGGGCACGGGATCGGGGTCAGCTCACTGCTGTGGTGGGCTGCCAAGTCGCCGGAACGGCCGTTGGGCGCCGCGCCGTCGGAGGTTGTCGCTCAGTATCTGCTGGCGGGCCCGCTCGGCATCCGGCATGCCAGGGGCGGGAGCTGTGCGGGGGCGAGCGGGGTGACGTGCGGCGGAACTGCGCAGTTGCCGGCCGCAGTGGTCGGTGGTGCGGACCATGCGGGTGGGAGCCTGCTCGGCCGGCCAGCACAGCAGCAGGTAGTCCTCGACCGGGTCCTCCCGTACGTCCTTGAGGGCGGTGTCGCGGCCGCGGGCGTGGGCGCGCAGCCGGTACCAGCCCGGCCCCGCCTCGGCGAGCTCGGGGAGCTGGAGGTAGGTGTCCGGATAGGTGTCGGGGAAAGGGATCTCGACAGCCAGTCGTCCGGTGGCCGAGTACACGCTGGCCTCGACGATCTCCTCCCAGGGACCGGGATCGAGCTGCCCGGGCGGACCGGACAGGGGGCGGGCCTGGACACGGACGGTTCCGGCGTAGATCCCGGTGTGGATCTTCGCCCCACGCGGCATGACCACAATCAGGCCGTTGGAGTAGTCGGTCTCCTCCGCACCGAATTCGGTGTCAGAGAGACCGGCATCGAGGAGGTAGAACTGCTGGTGGCTGACGTGGACCGCGGTCCAGGAATCCGTCACGAATACCTATCCCTCTTCTCGGTACGGCGGGCATCGCCGTGAGGAACGTTCGCCATCCCGCTCAGCGTTCCCTCTGCTCCTCCCGGGCGGGTTGGCCCCAGCCCGGGAGGCCGTCGCGATGCTCAGCGCTGCGGTGATGTTGCCACCGTGCTCCCTTCGTTCACAACGATGACGCGGAAGGGGTCGTTCTCCAGGACGCGCTCGCGGGTGTAGAGGCCGGCGTTCAGGCCGCCCTGGGCATCCTGTTCTGTGTCGGAGACCATGCAGACGCTGACGCCGGTCGGTCCTGTCTGCCGGGGCAGGTTGAAGGCGGGCCTGCACCTCGCCGGCGGTCAGGTCCTTCGCGGACAAGGAGATGGCGGTCTCGTCCACGCCGGTCAGGCGCTTCTGCCGTTTCTTGACGATCTTCGGCTCGAAGGATCCGTCGCGGTCGCGTGGAACGGATATCTCCACCGGTCCAACGTCGGTCAGCACGGGCTTGGCGCGGGTGCCGTCACGACTGTCGCCGCCGTTCTTCCCGCCCTGGTTGTGCTTGTCATAGCCGAGGTGTTCGGTGATCTCGCTCTCCAGGGCGGACTCCAGCAGCCGCTTCATCAGCTGCTGGAGTCCGCCCTCACCGGTCAGATGCGGGCCCTCGGCCTGGGCCCGGGACACCAGCTCGTCGATCAGCCGATCGTCCACTGCCTTGGCCGAACGCGGCTCACCCGGCTCGACGGTCTCGGGTTCGGTCACGTTCCCACGGGTCATCGGTGCATCTTCCTTGACCGACAATTACACCAAAAGCGTCTTGTAGTCCTGGCCTGAAGCCCATAAGCCGTCAGAAGCCGGACGCGAGGTCCTTGGCACGGGCGTAGTGGCCCTGGAAGGCGACGGTGACGGTGCCCGTGGGCCCCTGCCGGTTCTTGCCGACGATCAGGTCCAGTTCGCCGGCGCGGGGGTCCTCCTTGTCGTAGGCGTCGGGGCGGTGCAGCAGGATCACCGTGTTGGCGTCCGCTTCGATCGAGCCGGATTCCCGCAGATCGGACATCATCGGTGTCTTGTCGGTGCGCTTCTCCACCTCGCGGTTGAGCTGGGCCGCGGCGACGATGACGATCTGGAACTCGGCTGCCAGCTCCTTGAGGCCGCGGGAGATGGCGTCGACCTCGCCGGTGCGGTTCTGCCCGGCCTTCTCGACGGCCTTCATGATCTGGAGGTAGTCCACGCACAGCACTGCGGGGAGCTTACCCAGGCCCTGGAGCCAGCGCAGGCGGGAGCGCAGCTGCATGAGGGTGGCGGCCGGGCCGTCGTCGACGACCAGCGGTGAGGCGCCGATCCGCACAAGGGTCTGCTCGACGTTCTTCCGCTCCTCGCTGCCGAACTCGCGCTTCCTGACCTTCTGAAGGCTGACCTTGGCCTCGGCGGCGATGATCCGCTGCATGAGCTGGGCGTGGCTCATCTCCATGGAGGAGATCATCGCGGTCATGCCGTGCTTGACCGCGACGTGCCGGGCGATGTCCAGCAGGACCACGGACTTGCCGATGGCGGGGCGGGCCGCGACGACGACCAGGTCGCCGGGCTCCATCGGGACGAACTTCCGCAGGTCGCTGTAGGGCAGGGGCAGCGGGTCCTGGGACGGCTCGTCCATGCTGCGCAGGTAGTCCTCGGCCATGTCCTCCAGCCATTTCACACGCTCCTGGCCACCGGTGCCGGCTCCGGTGGTGATGGCGTGCATCTCGGCGGCGGCCCGGTCGTAGATGTCTGCGACCTCGCCCTGGGCGGCGTATCCCATCTGCGTGATGCGGGTGCCCACCTCGATCAGGCGGCGCAGCTTCGCGCGCTCCACGACGATCTGGGCGTAGTACGCGGCGTTGGCGGCCGTGGGCACCATCTGGACCAGGGTGTGGAGATAGCCCGGGCCTCCGACGCGGGTGATGTCTCCGGTCTTGGTCAGCTCGTCGGCCACGGTGATGGGGTCGACGGGCTCCCCGCGCCGGTACATGTCCAGGATCGCGGCGTGAATGATCCCGTGGGCCGGCTTGTAGTGGTCGGCGGGAGTGAGGCCGGTCTCGTTGACCTCGCCGATCGCGTCCTTCGACAGCAGCATGCCGCCCAGCGCGGATCCCTCGGCCGCGACGTCCTGCGGGGGGACCCGGTCGAAGTCCGCCCCTGACTTGTCGTCGAGCAGGGGGGCGTCCTCCGGGCGGCTGCCGGCGGGCTGTGGCTGAGTCGGTACGCTCATGGTGGATCTCCGTTCCGCAGGTGATTCCGGCGGCGGCAGGGGCCTTTCCAGGGGCTCCCCTGCCGCCGTTTGCCGTCGGTGGTCGGGTCAGGCGGGGATGGGCGCCGGGCTGTGGCTGGGGTGGCACTCGCACTTGATCAGCCGGCCGTCGGGCAGCTCCCTGAGCCGCTGGCCGGGCTGTGTCGGCCGGACACCGTCGTTGCACACGCCGCACCACTCGGCCAGTGCGGGGCGCTGGCTGGGCACGCCGGCGGGTCGGACGAACTTCTCCAGGTGTCGCCTCAGGTCGTACCAGGTGGACCTGGATCCCATGTCGGCGGCCGCCGCCACGAGGTACTCGGGATCCACGCTCTCGGCCAGCAGCTCGGCCGCCTGCTCGATCATCCGTTTCCGGGCCAGCGGCGGAACGCCGTGCCCGTGCTCCTGACGCGAGGCGATCCACGCCTCGGCGACCCGCACGTCGTGGTGCTCGCCGCCCCCGCTGGGAGACGGAGCTGCGGAGGCGGAGGGGTCCTCCGGCGCAGCCGTCCTCTCCTCTCTCTCCGTCCCCTCCTCCATCACCGAGGAGGAGGCCGTTGTGACGGACGGGACAGGAGAGGAGAGAGCTTCTTTGAGAGAGCTTCTTAGAGGGGGGTCGTTTTCGCTGGTCAGGGCCGGATCCGTTCCAGGATTCTGGGACAGCGTTCCAGAATCCTGGAATGACGTTCCAGTTTTCTGGAACAGAGGGGTGTCACCGCCCTCGATCTGGGGTTTTCCAGTTTTCTGGAACGCCTCCTCGTCCGTTCCAGTTTTCTGGAACGGGCCTCCGTCGGCGTCGACGAGCCGCACCCGGGCGCTCATGCGGCCGTCCTCGGTCTGCTCGTACTCGGTCAGGTGGGTCGGCGGCTGCGGCGGGTTCTCCCGCCAGTCCGGCCGGTAGGCGTCGAGCTTGTCCCAGGCGTTGCGCCAGCCCGTGTACGAGGTCGGCGGCATCTCCTCCACCGCGAAGCCGCGTGCGATGCCCTTGGCGGCCTTCTCCTTGCCCTTCAGGCCGGAGACACCCTCGACCTCACGGCTGTCCTTCGGGATGACCAGACGGGCCTGCTCCAGCTCCTTCAGCAGCTGGTACATGGTCGAGACCGAGGTGGGCTTGCCCTTGGGGCCGGGCAGCAGCCAGCACAGCTGGTCGATGGTCATACGGCGCAGTCCGCCCCGCGGCCGCCGGGAGGCCTCCGTGACCATCGACCGCAGGATCAGGTACAGCCGCACGGCCGTGTGGGAGAGTCCCGGCATGAGGACGAGGTAGTCACGGATCTGTGAGTACGACCAGTAGTCGGTGATGCTGCCGGAGAACTCGACCAGCTGGTCGGCGCCCTCCTGGTCCGGCAGCTCGCTTGCGCTCCTCGTCACCGGGCCACCCGCCTCGTGAGAGCGCGGCTGGCGGGAGCGCCGGCAAGGGGGCGGAGAGTCGGGGAGATGAGAGTCGTGCCGTGAAGGTCACGAACCTCTGGTGTCGCGTGCATGGGTTCCCTGCGGGGTCAGGGAGCCGGGAAGCGCGCATTGATCGGCAAAACGGGGCGTATGGCTGGCCATGCTGTGCACAGCCAGCGCACCCGCTTATGCTGGGTAGAGGTGACCACGTGGGCCCTTGGGGCTCAGGTCCCCAGCGCGGTCACCGCGCTGCACTTCACGACTCCGGTGTGGTAGCTGCTGAGTCGTACTGGTGAAGCGGCCGTTCCTGTTGTGGCGACAGGGGCGGCCATCACCGTTTCTGGCCCTTTGATCCTAGGCCGTGTTCGGGGTGCTGTGTCCTGTACTGCTGCGGTGTGGCACGAGGGGCGTCACTTCGGTGTGAGGATGCCGGTTCGGCTCGGCGCCGCTCATATGGCCTCCTTGAGCGGCAGGTCCGCGTAGACCAGGCGAAGCCGGTCGGCCGGCCCCACTGTTCGTAGTACCTCGATCGGGGAGCCCGAGGTGTCGCGGGTGACCCGCTCGACGGTGAGGACGGGAATCCTTCCCCCGATGCGGAGATCGCTCGCTTCCCCGGGGGTGGGCACCCGCGAGGCCACTTCCTCGGTGGCGGTCGACGGTGTGATTCCGGCTGCCGCCAGGGCGCGGAAGACACCGCCCCTGACCTTCTCCGTGCCCGAGATGCCCGCCGCCTCCGCGATGGCGGCCGGGTACCAGGCGTCCTGGACCTGCACGACGTCGTCGGGGCGGATCACGGCGTGGCGGCGACGGTGGACCAGCTCGGCCTCCGGTGGAAGCTCCAGCAGGCGGGCGAGGTCCTCGGTCGCGGCCGTACGGGCGACCGAGACGAGTCGCATGTGGCCGTCCAGGCCCTGCTCGGCGCAGGCCGTTTCCCAGGGCCCTCGGTCGCCGCCGGGGGTCATGGCACGGCCGTAGCGGCTCAGGGGGATCTGCACAGGGGAGCGATGCCGCACCACTGTCCCGCCCCGGCGCAGCGTGACGACGAGTCCTTCGTCGGCCAGGAGGCCGACGGCGTCGCGGACGGTCTGCCTTGCGAGACCGTGTTCCCTCATCAGGTCGGTGATGCGCGGGAGTGTGTCGCCGACGGGGATCTCCCCTTCGTTGATGCGCCGCCGCAGTTCTTCGGCTAGCTCGCGGTAACCACGCACGGAACCTCCTCTCATCGCCTTAAGGCTAGCCCATTGACGAATCGCGGGACAGCCTTCATTCTAATAAGGGCTAGCCCTTACTTCTGGTGGTGGGGCTGCGCCTCTAGGTACCGCCATGCCAAAAATCCCTGACATCGGAGGAAGCGACATGAACGCCCTGGGCCTGATCCGGCACTCCGCCTCTGCCTCGTGCACCCGGATGGAGCTGCTGGCGGACGCATACGAGCGGTACAACAGCCGGCTGCTGGGCTACATCAGCGACCGCGTCCCGGCCCACGACTGGCACCGCGCGGAGGACCTGGCACAGGACACCTGGCTGTACGTCCTCTCCCGTGCCGACCTCACCGTCGACGGCGTCGAGGCGGACTCCGGTCTGCCGGTCCGGCTGGCCGCCACCGCGCGAACGATGATCCGCAGCCACCTGGCGCCCGCCGTCCCGGACCCCGGCACCAACTGGGCCACACTCACCCAGACGCTCGGACACGCCGCCGACTGGCCCGCCCACTGGCACGAGGTGCTGGCCGACGAGGGGCAGGCCGCGCTCCTGCGCGTCGCGGCCGAGGAACTGGCCGAGGACGACGAGAACGCCCTCGCGGCTCCGGGAACGCTCGCGGCCTGAGCTCTCGCGGGTCCTGACGAACCCGGACCCCGCCCGGACCCGCCTTGGGCGGAACCGGACTCCACGATCTTGCCCCCCACAACCGCATAGCCGGCTCCGGCCGAGGTCGACGCACCACGAGGTCCCTCCGAAGAGCCGAAGCACCACCACTGCCGGCGGCGTTGCGCTGCCCAGCCAGCACAGTCGCCCCGCCCTTCGACGCCTGTGCCGCTCGGGGAACGCAACCACTCCATTCCCGGAGGCACGCCATGCAGAAGTTCGGCAGGAACACCCTCAGGAAGAGCAACGGCCGCCCCGGCATCAAGGCCAGCGCGGTACTCCCCCACCGAATCGCCATCCACCCGGGGCAGCCGGTCACGATCCTCTGCTCCGACTGCTCGACCTGGCGACGGGTCGAGCGGAAGCTGATCCGCCCCCACCGCCTGACCGACCGAGGCCACGGGGAGCGAGACGAGCGGTGCCCCGGCAGCAACCAGTTGGTCGACGTCGATCTCACCTCCGAGCAGTGGGAGGAGCGGCTCAGGGAGTTCGACGCCACTGCCGGCTTCCGGCGCCCGACGCGGGTGACCAGGAAGCCGGGACGGAAGGCCCCGCCGGCCGTGACCCAGATGCAGAGCCACACCGCCCACCTGGTCCGCGAGCTCGCGGACCACCGGAGCGGATGCGCCAGGTGCCGTCGCATGAACCTGGTGTGCCGCTCCGCGGACCGCCTGCGCCGAGAGATCCACCAGGTCAGGAAGGCGCTCATCAGCCGCTGACCTGCTCCCCCTGCCGTCCCCGGCCTGGCCACGGACCGGAGGCGACAGGGGGGCGGCAGGAAGCCGTCCTGCTCCACCAACCACGAGCGCCGCCCAGGAGGTAGGAGTCCTGGGCGGCGCGATACAGGCCCTGAACTGGAGGAACCTGTGAGCACCATCCTGGCACACCGTCCCCGCCCGCAGGCGGGCGTCATCGAGGACATCGAGCGCGAGGACGACCGCCGCGGCTACGAGCGCGACGAGACCGACAACCACCACCGCCTGGGCGCCGAGCTGCTGCACCGGGTCCGCACGGCCGACGCCCGCATCCCCGCCGAGCGGCGCGTACCGCGCACCGTCGCCCAGATGCGCGCCCGTCTCGCCGCGGCCGCCGACGACGCGTGCCCGCTGTGCGGCTGGTGGCGGTGCCGCTGCGCCGACCAGACCGCGCCGGGGGCCGCCCGATGAGTACTCCGACCACCGCGCCCATCCGCTGCACCTCCTGCGACGGCACCGGGCAGGGCGAACTGGTCATCACCGGTGAGGGGCAGTACCGCGCCCCGTGCACCTCCTGCGACGGCACCGGCCAGCACTGATCCCGACCCCGACCCGCACCCCTTGACCGACACCTCAGGCATAGCCACCGCCCGCGCCGCACAGCAACACGCGGCGCGGGCGGCCTTCCGCTACGGCATACGGCACCCGGTGACCCGCGCCTTCCTGGCGGCCGCTGCCACGGCGGCCGCCGCCGCGTACGCCGCGGGCCACCGGGTGCACGACCTCCACCCACCGCCCCAACCACTGAGCAGAGCCGACTGACGCGCGTCCTCTGCCTCCTCGCCATCGCTGCGCAGGCCGTGCTCGGGACCTGGCCGCCAACGAGTGCCGCCCCCCGCGCAAGCCCTGCGCCGGTGAACCCGCCTGACCGAGTACCACCCACTCAGCGAAGAGAGAGAAGGGTCGATGCGAGCCCAGACCAAGGCCACCGCGAAGCTCACCGCACTGAACGCCACCCAGAACGCGGCGACGGTCGCCACTGTCGGCGCCACCGGCGTCCTGTTCTACAACGACGGCTTCAACCTGCTGATCGGCACCGATCCCACGCCGACGAAGGTCGTCGCCTCCGCCGCGATCCTCGCCGCCGGCTGCGGCGCGGTCGTCTCCGACACCCTCAACACGCTGCTGGCCGACACCCGCGCCCGGTGGTGCCGGCAGGCCGACGCCCCCGAGGAGTCCCGCACCGGTCTGCGTCCGGTCCTGCCCGGTTACACCGTTACCTGGCCCACCCGCCCCTACGGGTTTCGCACCGTCAAGCTGTGGGCCCACTCCCCGGAGGCAGCGGTCGCCAAGGCCACGTCGGGGCGGCGGCTGGAGTGGCTGAACCGCACCACCGCCCACGGCTACGAGGTCGCGTTCGACCTGATGCCGGAAGTGTGGAAGGTCGGTCCGCGCCGGGCGGTGCGGGTGGCCGGTCCCGCCTACAGCGAGACCGTGGACCCCGAGCAGACGGCCGCCGACCACGCGGCGGTGTGGCAGCTCGCCGACCGGGGGTGCGGCCCCGACCACATCGCGGTGTCCCTGGCGATGCCGCTGGAGCAGGTGCGCGGTCACCTGTGGACCGTGCCGGTCGACGGCTGGTGCCCGCGGTGGACGGCCCGGCAGCTCATCGCGCTGCACACCCGCAACGCGGAGTTGGCCGACGGCCCGGACGCCACCCGGGTGGTGGCCGAGGAGACGGAGCTGGCGCGGCAGGCCGCCGACGGAACGCATCCCCTGATCGGCCACATCCGGCCGGAGACCGCGCCGGTCGCGGACTGGCCCGACACCGCCGTGGCCTGACCGGTTGCCTCCCCCGCCCGTCTCGTGCGGGCGGGGTCGCAGGGAGCCGGGACAGACCCGGACCACCACCGAGACGAGGAGACACCCGATGAGCCGCTTCATCGCCGACAAGACCGCCGAGGCCCGCGCCGCCCTCCAGGCCGGCGACGGCCACCGTGCCGCCGAGGTCATCACCGAGGCCGTCCTGGAGTCCGGCCAGTCCTTCGAGGACACCGTCCGCGAGATGACCGTCGCCGACCGCCGCCAGCAGGACTGACCGGCTGCCCGCGTCGCCCCGGCCTCCGTGGCCGGGGCGGCAAGGGGAGCTGGGACAAGCCGCTTCGAGCCCACCGGCCACCACTTCGAGACCACACCACCCTGCTTCGAGCACACCCGCACCGACTCCACCGGGAGACCCTGATGACGCTGACCACGCTGCCGCTCACCGCGGCGCCGGCGGCGCCCGCTACGGACACACCGCCCGCCGTTCCGGACGCACCGGACACCACTACGAGCACACCGTCCGCCGCTTCGAGTCCGCACACCAGAACTTCGGAGCCGCGCCCCGCCGCTTCGAGCGCACCCGCCCGCCGCTCCGAGCGCACCGCCCGCGCGGTCGCCATCCTCGCCGTCTTCGGCGGCGCGATCCTCGCCGGCATCGGCTTCGCCGGGTCCTACTCCGCGCTCAGGCAGCTCGGCTTCGAGCACGGCCTGGGCGACTTCGCGGCCGTCTTCCCCATCGGCCTGGACGCCGGGATCGTCGTCCTCCTGGCCCTGGACCTGCTGCTGATCCGCTACGGCATCCGGCTGCCGATCCTGCGGCTGATCGCCCATGGCTTCACCGCGGCGACGATCGTGTTCAACGCCAACGCCGGCGACAAGACGCCGCTTCAGGACCCCATCGGCGCCGCCATGCACGGCGTGATCCCGGTGATGTTCATCGCCGCGGTGGAGGCCGCCCGCAAGCTGGTCATCCGCGCGATCGACCTTGACACCGGGCGAAAGTCAAATGTCGGAATACCGCTGTTCCGGTGGGTGCTGTCCCCGTCCCGCACCTGGAGTATGTGGCGGAGCCTGAAGCTGTGGGGCCTGTCCTCCTACGACGAGGTCGTCGCCCGTGAACAGGAGCTTTCCGGCTACCGGGTGCTGCTGGAGCGCAAGTACGGCAAGGTCCGCAAGGCCCCGTCGGACGAGCGGCTGCCCCTGACAATGGCCCGCTACGGCCTGACTGTCAGGGAGGCCCTGGAGCTGCCGGAGAAGCAGGCGAGGCTGGACCGGGAGCGCCGTGAGGCCGAGGCCGAGCGGCTGCTGGAGGAGGAGCGGGCCGAGCAGGAGCGGTCCGCCGAGCGGAAGAAGATGCGGCTGCGGGCCGCTGGGAGCGTGCAGACCACCGAGGCGAAGGTCAACGCGCAGACGGCCGCAGCGGAGCGTCTGGCAGCCCTGGAGGCCGAGGCGCTGGACTCCGCCGTCCTGGCCGAGGCCCGCGCCCGCCAGACCGCCGCCGAGGCCCGCGAGGCCGAAGAGAGGGCCCGCCGGAAGGCCGCCGAGCGGCAGGCCGCGGAGGAGGAGCTGCGGGCGGCCAAGCTCCGCAGCGAGGCGGCCGAGAAGGACAGGGCGGCCGAGCTGGAGGCCCGCGCGGTGGAGACGCAGCGCGCGGCCGAAGCCCGCCGGGCCGCAGCCGAAGCGGACCGGCGTGCCCGCGAAGACGAGCGGCGTGCGGCCGAGGAGAGGGCTCGCGTGGCCAGAGCCGAGGCACACAAGGAGGCCGACCGGCGGGCCGCAGCCGAAGCGAAGGCCGCCGCTGCCAAAGCCGAGCAGGCCGCGGTCGAAGCGAGGGCCCGCGCGCTCAAAGCCGAGCGGGCCGTGGTCGAAGCCGAGGACACGCTCAGGCTCTCGCCCCGGGAGCGGGCCGTCCGGAAGGTCGCCCGGCTGGTACTCACCGAGGCCGCCGGCCAGGTCGAGCGGCTGCCGCTGGACCGCGTGGCCGAAGCGACCGGGGTGTCCACCGGAACCGCGTCGCAGTACCGCACCGAGGCCGCCGAGCTGATCGCGGGCGGTTACCGGCTCTGACACCTGGGCGGCACGCCCCTGAAGGAAGCAGGGACGTGCCGCCCGATGACCGTAACGCCCGGCAGGGGCGACCCGCGCCGGGCCGTCCCTGCCGCGTGTCTGGCGCTGCTGCTGCCGTCCCCGGCCCGGCCGGGTGCGGCTGTGGAACCTCCAGGCCCCTGACCGCCACCACCAGGAAGAACACCGTGCTGGACTCCGCCCGCATATCCCTTGCCGACCGGGCCGTCACCGCCGCCGCCCGGCTGGCCCGCGCCACCAACGCCGTGGCCCACGCCGTGGCCGCCCTGCCGAGCTGGCGGCTCACCGATCTGTACGCCGCCCTGTGGGCGTACCGCTTCGCCGCCGCGCACGACCTGATCGACCAAGCCGCCGAGCTGGGTGGCGACGACATCCGTGTCGTGGCCGCCCGGACCTGGCCCTGGTTCGGCGCCGACTACGTCTACGAGACCGAGGAGAACCACTGATGGCCACCCCGACCAACGGCAACGCCCCCTACAACTGGGCCGACGACGAGACCTCCGGTCTGCGGGGGCAGCAGCCGGGCACGCCGCCCCCGCCCCGTCAGGAGCCGGGCCCGTCCCGCTCCGGACGGTTCGCGGGCGCGGCGGGCGCGGCGGCCGGCGGGTTCGCCGGAGGGATGGGCAGCACGTTCGTCCCGCCGATCAACGTCAACGTCGGCAACGGTGGCGGCCGGGGCGGCAACAACGGCGGTGATGGTGGGGGCGCCGCCTCCGCGTCCGCGCCGTCCGGTGGCGGCCACCACCAGGGCGACCGGCTCATCGCCGCCGTCGAGCGGATCGAGTTCACCAGCGAGAAGGACATCTACGCCCTGGCCAAGGCCATCAACCACCTCGGCCGGGAGCTGCACCTGATCCTCGGCATGCGCGCCGAGGAGCTGAACGGGGTCCTGTCCCAGTACCGCGGCAAGTGGTACCACTTCGGCGCCGCGTCCCGGGTCAAGGCACGTCTGGTCTCCGCCCACCTGAAGGTCTCCGCCGAGGCGGCCAAGGCCATCGGGGTCGGCGCTCTGAAGATGTCCCACTCCTTCAACCGCCACTTCATCCAGCCGGAGCAGGAGGCCAAGGCCAAGGCCGGCGGCAAGAAGCCCACCCGCAAGACCTTCACGATCGGAGACGTGTGATGACCAGGAAGAGCGCGAAGCTGTCCAAGGTGGACGCGCCGGCCAATCTCCCGGTCGTCAACACCTCCCGTGGCCTGGTCTCCGGCGCCGTCGACCACCTCGCCGCCCGCGCCCTGCCCTACCTCGCCCCCTGGGCCGGTGCCGCCGTTCTGCCGCCCGCGCTCGGCGGCGCCGCCCACGCCATGTGGAACGACTCAGTGCTGGAGGCGGGCCTGGCGTGCGGGGCGATGGGCCTGGCCGGAGTCGCCCTGTCGGCGGTGACATGGAAGACCGCCTCCGGCACCAACGGCTTCCGCAAGTTCCGCCGCGCCCAGGCCACCACCTCGGTGGCGGCCGGGATGGGCTGGCTGACCTGCGCGACTGCCGCCGGGCCGCTCGCCCCCGGCGTGCTCGACACCTGGCTGTTCGGCGGTGCGCTGTTCGCCGCGTCGTGGAACATCCGGCAGGTACTCCGCAGCGCCGTGGACGAGACCGAGCCGGTGGAGGAGAAGGGCGGCATGAGCAAGCTGGCCGAGGCCGTCGGCCTGGAGAAGTTCCAGCTTCGGCGGGTGGAGAACACCGGGAAGGGGGTGGTGACCGCCGACCTGGCCGTGCCCGCGAGCAAGACGGTGGAGGACGCGCAGGCCGCCGCCCCGCGCATCGCCGCGGCGCTGAACCTGCCACCGAACGGAGTGACCATCACCCGAAACGGCGAGGACGCGGGCCTGGCCCACGCCCAGTTCCGCGTCGCCGACCTGCTCAAGGACGGGGTGCGGTACGAGATGCCGCGCGAGTACGGGCTGCTGCCGACCGAGCCGATCCCGGTCGGGCTGTACGCCGACGGCGACGAGGTGCTGATCAACCCGTTCGCGCAGGACATCCTCCAGCACCTGATGGTCATGGGCGTCACCGGAGCCGGAAAGTCCGAGTTCGCCCGCACCGTGCTGTCCCACCTGATGACCCGCTCGAAGCTGAGCATCTGGCTGGTCGATCTGGCCAAAGGACGGCAGACGGTGGGGCACATCGCCTCCGGCCTGGACTGGTTCGTGCAGGACCCGCGGGAGGCGAAGCTGCTGGTGCGCTGCCTGCCGGCCGTGATCTCGGCCCGCGGCAGCGCGCTGGCCGACGAGGGCCTGGACCAGTGGACCCCGAAATCGAAGCTCAACGCGATGGTCGTCTGGCTGGAGGAGGCCGCCGACGTCGCCGACTTCGAGGAGCTGGAGAAGATCGCCCGCGCCGCGCGGTCGGTGGGCATCTGGCTGGTGGTCTCCCTCCAGCGCGCCACCTGGACGAACCTCTCCACCGACGTGCGCGCCAACCTCCAGGCCAGCGCCTGCTTCGGCGTGGACGACGCAGGGGATGCCGGCTTCTGCCTGCCCGACAAGGTCACCGAGGCCGGGGCCATTCCGGACTGGGGCTCTGACCGGCCCGGATACGCCTACGCCACCGGCATGGGCATCCCCGCCGGGAAGTGGACCACCGAGTGGCGCGGCGCCTACACCGGTGAGATCAAGGATCTGCTGGCCGCGGTCGTCGAGAAAGCCGCTGCCTACCGCGATCCGCTGGACGAGGTGTCCGCCCGCGCCGCCGGAGCGGCCTACGCCCAGCGCACCCACCAGGGCAGCAACCGCACCACCCCCGGCGCCGTGCCGCTGGCGGCCATGCCCGACCGGCCCACCGCAACTGACCACACCGACCAGGAGGAAGCCGTGGCCGAGGAGATCCGCGAGGTGTACGCCGAGGTCATGGGGATGATCCCGGAACCGCCGGAGGGCGAGGACTACGACGTCCGCATCGAGGACGACGTGCCGGAGCAGGAGTTGGAGGAGCCGATGGCACTCGCCCAGCGCGAGCGGAAGTCGACGGAGGAGGCCCGCGCCATCCTCTACGGCGAGATCGACGGCTGGTGCCGCACCGGCCGGCTGACCTTCCAGCCCGCCGACCTGATCCCCGCCACCACGGCCGCCGGCCGCAAGCGGCCCTGGCTCCAGCTTGAGCTGAAGAAGCTGGTGGAGCGGGGGGCCATCACCCGCGACGGGCACGGCGAGTACACCATCGTGCAGTCCCCCCTCGTGCCCGCCTGACCGGCACGCTCCGTAACCGTGTGACTGTCACCCGCCCGCCCTGACGTTGACTGTCACGGCGGGCGGGGGCCTATAGGGGTGTCACGTGACATCGGCCCGACATCGGCCCTGACACCCCCCGGTGACAGTTACGGACCCTGCTCCGACTTCCCCGTGACAACCACGCACAGTGAGGGGTGCGCCGTGGACGGCACCATCACCCGCGCCCAGGCCACCGCGCCGGACGCTCCACCGCAACCGCTCGACCTCGACCAGCGCCTGGCTCTCGCCGTACTCGCCGTGGACGCCCGGATCGCCACCACTGCGCTGGACCTGGACGACGTCATCACCGGCCCCGTGGCCCTCCCGGCCGCGCCGGTCCGCCCCTACCCGACGCCCGCGGCCGCGCTTCTGCAGAGAGCCGCGCAGCAGCTCGCCTCTGGCGGCTGGTGCCGGGGCGCCACCGTGGACGAGGACGGTGCCCGCTGCCTCTACGGTGCCGTCCGCGCCGCCGACCCCGGTGGCGCGCACACCGACACGGCGATGGTCGTGCTGCTGGACGCGATCCGCCGCCGCTTCCCCACTGCGGAGACCGTGCCCTCGGCCAACGACGAACTGCTGCCCAACGGGTGGGCGGCAGCGCGGATCCTGGGAGAGGCCGCCGACCTCGCCGACGCCCGCGGCCTGTGACTTTAGCCTCGGGCTTTCATGAGGTGGGCTGTCCGACAGGCGGTCAGGAAAACAGAGAGTGCCTCTGACCAGCGAGAATGAGGATTGTCGAGGTCCTTGTTCCTGCCACCGTC
>NZ_JBXUOY010000019.1:0-34779 GCF_057196705.1 Streptomyces sp. ATLC9
GCGCCCCGCGCGGGCCCCCCGGGCCGGCGGCTCAGGGGAGGGGAGCGGGGGAGACGTACCGCACCGTGTTCTCGAAGGCCACGCCGTGGCTCTTCACGTCGATGGCGATCCGGTCCCCGTCGGCGATGCGGAACCCGTCGTGGAAGCTGGCCTCGTCGGCGCCCAGGAGTACGTAGTTGACCAGGCCGGGCCGCCGTACCGCGGGAAACGAGAACAGGTGCTCCACCATGTCCCGCACCCGGAAGTACAGGGCGTCGCCGCCGCAGTCGAAGTTGCCCTCCCAGGCGGCCGCGCCGTCCCGCTCGATGGTGACCCGGCCGGTCACCGACTGCGGCGGCTCCCCCAGGAACAGCCAGGGCGCCAGGGCGGTGTCGCACAGCTTGCAGTACGGGTTGTAACCGGGGTCCTTGCGGTGCAGGCCGATGTCGCACAGGTCGTTGCCGAAGGTGTAGCCCGCGTAGTGCGGGGTGCCGTCGGCGTCGTTGACGTAGACGAGGGCCACCTCGGGCTCCTCTATGAGGGCGACCGGGTTCGCGGGCACGTTCAGCGCCTCGCCCGGCAGCCGCACCCAGTCGCCGAAACCCTTGAAGAACCACTTGGGCGGTGTGAAGTCCCCGCCCTCCGGGGCGGTCTGTCCGCCCCACTTCTTCTTGTGCGTGCCCATGAAGCCGCTCAGCAGCGCGCTCCCGGAGTCCGTCGGCAGCAGCGGGGGCAGCAACCGCACCTCCGGGTCGCCGGCGGTGACGGTCACCGTCTCGGCGCCCTCGGCGACGGCGGCCCTGAGAGCGGCCTCCGAGCCGTCGGTGGTGACGAAGGCCGCGGCCAGCCGTCCGTCGGCCACCCGGTACAGAGTCTGCGGCGTGCCGGCCTCGGGCCGTCCGAAGCCGACATGGCGCTCACCCCTGTAGGTGGCCTCGAAAAGAGCGGGAAGGGACATGGGAAGGATCCTCCTGGGACTGGTGGTGGTCAGGGCTGGGGGGAGAGGGTGCCGGCGGACGCGCGGACGAGGTCGGCCAGGGCCTCGCCGACCTGCTCCAACGCTCCCCGGATCCACGGCAGTCCGAGCGGCTCCACCGCGGTGAGGGCGGCCGTGCGCTGCTCGTCGGTGTCGCCGTAGAGACGGCTCGTGGCGGCCCGGATCCGCAGGGCGGTCCCGGGCTCCCCGAAGGCGCTCGCCGGAAGGACCCCGATGCCGTGGCGCTCGCTGAGGAACCGGGCCAGCTCCTCGCCGTCGTGCACGCCGTGGGCGCTGGACAGGAGGTCCCGGAGCGGCTCGAAGTCCGGGTACAGGTAGCAGGTGGCACGCACCGGGGCGAGGGAGGCCCCGGCCGCGACGAAGCGGCCGGCGACCGCGCGCACCACTGCTTCGTGCAGTCTGCGGGCGGCCGCGACGTGCTCGGTGATCTCCGGCGGTTCACCGAACGCGTACGCTGCCGCGGTCTGCACGGGCGCCGGAGGGCTGGACCAGATCTGGCTGGCGACTGAGACGAGGCGGGTGTGCAGGGCGCGTCCGATGTCGCTGTCGGGGAGCCGGGCCACACCGGTGCGCCAGCCGCCGACGGCCAGGCTCTTGGTGAGCCCCGTGGTGATGACGGTGCGCTCGGGCGCGTGCAGGGCCGGCGACTCGGCGGGAGCCGAGGTGTCGTAGACGAGATCGCGGTAGATCTCGTCGGACACGACGACCAGGTCGAGCTCCCGGGCCGTCGCCGCCAGGCGCCGCACCGTGTCGGGCGAGGCGACGGTGCCGGTCGGGTTGTCCGGTACCGTCACCACCACGGACCGGGGGTTCCGCCCGGCAGCACGTGCCTCGGCGACCGCCTCGCGCAGCCGGTCCGGATCGGGCACCCCGCCCTGGCCGGGCACGATCGGCACGGGGACGGGCCGGCCCCCCGCGAGCCGGGCCTGCGCCGTGTAGCTGACCCAGCTCGGCACGGGCACCACCACATCGCCCCCGAGGGCGAGCAGCAGCGCGAACAGCAGCGATTTGCTCCCCGGACCGGCCACGACCAGCCCGGGGTCGACACCGAGACCGCGCCGCCCCCAGTACCCGGCGGCGGCGGCACGCAGCGCGTGACCGCCGGCCACGGGGCCGTACGCGCTCTCGCCCGCCGCGGCGGCGAGCCGCTCCCGCAGGGCGGGGTGCACGGTCAGACCGATCTCTCCGCTGGCCATGGACAGGACCTGCTCCCCGGCGCGGCGCCTGCGGGCCAGGGCCTCGTCGGCGGCGAGGGTCGCCGACATGGAGACCGGTGTCGGTTCGTGCATAACAGACTCCAAGGTGAAGGGCTCGGGAGGGGCGGGGAAGGCCTCCCCAGGGGGTCCGGAAACCGTTCAGCCGGCCGTCAGGGCGTACCGCTGCCGCAGCTCCGCCTTGCGGACCTTGCCGGTCAGGGTCTTGGGCAGGGCGGGCAGCAGCTCCACGCGGTCCGGCAGGAAGAGGGAGCCGTGGCCCGCCTCCCTCAGATGGGCGCGGACCTCGTCGAGCGAGGGCCCCGTTCCGCCGCGGGGGACCACCACGGCGCAGATCACCGTCCCGTCGTCGCCCGCCGCGGAGGGCAGACCCACCAAGGCCGCCTCCACGGCCTTCGGGTGGCTGCCGATGACCGCCTCCAGCTCCGTCATGGGCGCCACGAGGCCGTCGCGGACGATCGCGTCGCGGGCACGGCCGACGATGCGGATGCCGCCGCGGCCGTCGTCCCGCGCGAGGTCCCCCGTGTCGAACCAGCCGTCCGCGCCGAACTCCGCCGCGAACGCCTCCTCGCGCCTGTAGTAGCCGAGGGCCAGGGAGGCCCCGCGCACCCTGAGCCGGCCCACGAGGTCGCGCTCGCCGTCGAAGCCGGCCGGGTCGATGCGCGTCTGCATGGCGTCGATGGCGCGTCCGTTGCTGTGTGCGGCCCAGTCCTCCGGGTCCCCGGGCCGGGTCATGGTCACCGGGCCGTTCTCGGACATGCCCCACAGCGAGTGGGTGCGCGCGCCGAGAGTCCCGTGCACCGCGTCGGCCAGCTCCGCGAGGACCGGAGCGGAGCCGATGACCACGTGCCGCAGCGTACTCGTGTCGCGCCTCTCGTCCCGCTGCGAGGCGACCACGTCGGCGAGCGTGGCGGGCGGCCCGTACAGGAGCGTGGCGCCGTAGCGCTCCACCAGGTCCAGGAGCGCCGCGTTGTCGCGCATGTCCTGGAAGGAGACGGTGCCGCCGAGCATCACGCCCGCGAGGATGCCCTGGGCGAAACCCGAGTAGTGCACGAGCGGCGTGGACACGGCGGCGACCCAGGAACCGTCGAGTCCGAAGGCGTCGACGTAGCCGCGTACGGCGGAGTGGACCGTGTTCTGACTGTGCAGCACGCCCTTGGACTCGCCGGTGGTTCCGGAGGTGAACAGGACCACGAAGGGCTCGTCGGCCGTGAGAGCCAGGCCGTCCAGCCCGGTGCCCCGGTGCTGTTCCCGGGCTGCGGCGACGAAGTGGTCGTGGAAGGAGAGGGCCCCTTCGGGGGCCGGCCCGTCCACCACCAGGACGTGTTCGAGGGCGGGGAGCTCGCCCTTGAGCGCGGTGACCACGCGCGCCAGGGGCGTGCCCGACCAGTCCGGGAGCGTGACGCACACCCGGGCGCCCGTGAGGCCGAGACGGTGGCGCAGCTCCTCCTCCGGGCAGATCGGCGAGATCGGGCAGACGACGGCGCCCACACGCATGCAGGCGAACATCAGGGGAACCATCTCCCACCGGTTGGGGAGCTGGACGGCGACGAAGTCACCGCGCTGTACGCCGAGTTCGATCAGCGCCATGGCGAACCGGTCGGTCAGCCGGTCCAGTTCGGCGTAGTCGAGGGTGTCGGTCCGGGACTCGGTGATGCGACGGCCCGCGATGGCGAGTTTGCGCGGGCGCTCGCGCGCGTGGCGGTGCAGGTCGTCGAGGAACGTCTCGTCCCGCCACCAGCCGCGGCGCCGGTACTCGGCCGCCCGCTCCTCGGGCGAAACGGCTTCCGGGCCGAGGAACGCGGCCGAGGCCTCCGTGGCCGCCGTACTCATCGGCGCTCCTTCCCGCGGGCGGCGAGCAGCTCCGGCAGCGGGTCCCCGGCCCGCGCGGCGGCGATCTCCAGGAGGTCCAGGGTGTTGCGGCGCACCCGGGCGCCGACCCAGTCGAAGACCCACGCCTTGCGCTCGTCGGCCGGCAGGTCGAAGGGAACGACCCGGGTCACGGCCAGGGCGGCCGAGGCGGCTCCGCCGATGTTGGCGATCACACCGGGGACCAGGACGGCGCCCGAGGCCATCAGCTTCTCCTTCGCCTCCGCGCTGGAGGCGATGTTGGCGCCCTCGACGATCAGGCCGGCGCGCAGCCGGTGCACGTTCTCGGCGTTGATCGCGTGCTTCTGCGCCGCCAGGATCAGCAGGTCGGCGTCGATGTCGAGCCAGGCGTCCGGCCGGCTGGAGACGGTGACGTGCTGCGGCAGGCGGGACCGGTCGATGCGCCCGAACTCGTCGGTCACGGCCATCAGGTCGGCCACCGGCAGCCGGTCCGCGCTGATGGTGCCCTGAACGTCGGCGACGCCCACGACGACGTGTCCGCGCTCCTCCAGGAACCGC
Organism: Streptomyces sp. ATLC9; assembly: GCF_057196705.1. Taxonomy (NCBI): domain Bacteria; kingdom Bacillati; phylum Actinomycetota; class Actinomycetes; order Kitasatosporales; family Streptomycetaceae; genus Streptomyces; species Streptomyces sp. ATLC9. Next base: position 4,579 of record NZ_JBXUOY010000019.1, read on the forward strand.
GCGACCGCACGGCCCACGGCACCGAAGCCCTGCACCACGACCCGGGCCGCCTCCTTGTGGCCGCTCGTCTCCAGGGCGGTGACCGCGGCGACTCCGACGCCGTGCCCGGTGCAGTCGATCAGCGGCTCGTAGTAGGTGCGCCAGTCGATCGGCATGTCCGGGGCGCCCAGCCGGTAGCGCGGGTCGTAACCGGCCTCGTCGAAGAAGACGGCCCGGTCGGCGGGGGTGACGCCCATGTCGATGCCGAGGTGGATACCGCCGTGCAGCAGCGGCTTGACGGTGCGGCCGAAGGTGCGGAAGGTCTGCTCGCGGTCACCGCCCGCGGAGACGATGCCGGCCTTGGCACCGCCGATGGGCAGGCCGGCGAGCGTGAACTTCTGCGTCATGTCACGGGCGAGGTCCGCCACCTCCTCCTCCGTGACGCCCGCGGTCATCCGCGTGCCGCCCATCGCCAGGCCGTTGTAGAGCGTGTCGACGACCACCCAGCCCTTGATGTCGCCGCCGCTGCCGTTCAGATGCGCGGTGAACGCGGGCTCCGGGGGGTTCTGCTCGTCGCTCATCCCCAACTCCTTCGGTAGGTAGATGTGTACGGTCGGTGTGCGCGTTCGCGCCGGGGCGCGAGCCGGCCCTCACTGGTAAAGCTGTGCGAAGCCCCGCAGGATCTCCAGCCCGTCGCTGCGGAACTCCAGATGAGCCTGTGAGCCGAGGATCCGGCCGTCGTCGGAGCGCAGGAACTCCACGGGAGCGTGTTCGGAGCGGCCGATGGAACGGAAGCCCTCGGGGGCTTCCCGGAGGTAGAGGGTGTGGCGGTGGAAGACCGTCACCGTCGGCTTCACATAGGCGAAGAGCGGCTCCTCCGTGTCGACCTGCGCCTCGTAACCGCCGACCCGCTGGGGGCCCTCGGAGAGCCGGCCGCCCGCCGCGACGGCGAGGATCTGCATCCCGCCGCAGATGCCGAAGACCGGGACGTCGGCGCTCATGAGGAGGTCGACGAGAGGCTTGTAGTAGCCGAGGTTGTAGGCGCGGACCTTGGTGCCGCTCAGGACGATCGCCTGGTAGCGGCCGTCGAGCCGGGCCGGCACGGACGCCACGTCGACCGCCTCGGTGTCCGAGTCCAGCTCCTCGAAGCGTCTGCGGAGCTGTTTCAGGGACAGTGTTCCGTTGTTGACGACGAGTACACGGGATCGAGTCATGTGCGCGCTCCTCAGGGTCGGGTGATGACGGTGCCGCTGCCGGCGGTGAGCAGGTCGGTGACGGGCGCACTCCCGATGACGACCTGCTCCACGCCCCGCTCCAGTGCCTCGCCCGCGGCGCGCAACTTCTTCCGCATGCCGCCGGTCGCGCCCTTGTCGCGGAACCTGGCCGCGGCCTCCGCGCCGATCCGCCGCACAGGCTTCCCGTCGATCAGCAGGTGCGCGACATCGGTGACGAGGACCAGGTCGGCGGCACCGGTGGCGCCGGCGATGGCGGCGGCGGCCCTGTCGGCGTCGGTGTTCACCTCCCGGCCCGCCGTGTTCCGGGCCAGCGGGGTGACCAGGCGGGCGTGACCCGGGCGCAGGCCCTCCAGCGGCGCCGTGTCCACCCCGGTGATCGGGCCGACGAGGTTCTCCATCTCGACGAGTTGCTTGTCCCGCCACCACCAGCGCTCGCCCTCGCCCGCCTCGACCAGGCCGTCGCTGCCGAGCAGCCGCTCCGCGGCGATACCGCGCGACGCCAGCCGCCCGATGACCTCCTCGCCCAGCTTGGCGCTGACGGTCTTGATGTCGTCGATGACCTCGGGCGTGGTCCAGCGGCTCTGGTTGCCGTACCGGTCGCGCAGGATCGCCGAGGGCTCGCTGTAGCGCGGACTCAGCCGCTTCAGCGGCTTGGACCAGCCGTGCACGAGGATCAGCGGGTTGTGCTCCCCGTGCCGGGCCAGGTCGTCCCACCAGGCGCCTTCGAGGTCGTCGAGGCAACTGCCGCCCAGCTTCACCACGGTCGGCCGCACCGCCGACTCCCGGGTCTTCGGTGTCCGGCTCATGCGGGCATCACCGGCTGCATCGCCAGGCCCGTCTCCTCGGGCAGCCCGAACCGCTTGTTCGCGGCCTGCACGGCCTGACCGGCGGCGCCCTTGACGAGGTTGTCGAGGGCGGCGAGGACGACGATGCGGTCACCCTCGTCGTCGCGCATGACCGTCACGTCACAGAAGTTGGAACCCAGGACGGCCTGCGGGTCGGGCACCGGGATCAGCGTCTCCGCGTGCCGCCGCACCCGCACGAAGCGGTGCTCCCTGTAGAAGCGGACGTACGCTCGTTGCAGTTCGCGCTGGTCGACGGTCTCGTCCGTGAACACGTACGAGCTGGCGAGCAGGCCGCGCACGTGCGAGACACCGTATGCGGACATGCTCAGGGAACCGACGGAGCCGGGTTTGTTCCGCTCCAGGAAGTCGCGGACCTCGGCCGCGTGCCGGTGTCCGGTCGGGGCGTACGGGGCGATGGCGCCGTTGCGCAGGGGGTGCAGGTCGGCGGTGCGCAGTTGGAGGCCGCCGCCGCTGGAGCCGCTCTTGCCGTCCACCACCACGGTCCTCAGATCCATGCCGAGGCCCAGAGTGAGCGGCGCGAGCCCGAGCGTGATCGCGGTGGCGTAGCAGCCGGGCAGCGAGATCAGGGCGGCGTCCGCCATCTGGTCGCCGACCAGTTCCGGCACGCCGTACACGAAGCGGTCCGCCAGATCGGTGCGCCGTTTCGCCTTCGGGTACCAGCGGTCGTGCAGTTCCGGTGTGCGGATGCGGAAGGCGCCGCTGAGATCGATGACGGCCGCGGTCCGGTCGGCGAGCAGCGCGGCCAGGTCGGCCGAGACCGGCGCCGGAGTGGCCAGGAAGACCACGTCGGCCCGGTCGGCGGTCTCCTCGGTGACGGGCTCCACCGTCAGCCCCAGGTCGAGGCGCAGACCCGGGTGCAGCTCGGCCGGGCGCCGGCCGACGTGGGAGGAACCGCCGAGGAAGGTCAGCTCCATGTCGGGGTGCTGGGTGATCAGTCTGATGAGTTCACCGCCGGCGAGCCCGGAGGCGCCGACGACTCCTGCACGGATCATGAGAGCATCTCCTGGACGTGGCGGCCGACGGCCGATGGGACGTCCGCTCCGGTCGCCGAGGCCACCGCCCGGAAACCGGGCGCGTGGTTGACCTCGTTGACGACGTAGCCGTCGGGGGTGCGGAAGAGGTCGACCCCGTAGATGCCGGCGCCGAGTTCGGCCACCACGGTGTCGATGATCTTCAGGACGTCGGGGTCGTGGGCGACGGCGCGGCTGTCGTTGCCGAGCGCCGCGTTGTTGCGCCAGTCGGTGCCGCCGCTCCTGAACTCGGCGGCACCGACCAGCTCCCGGCCGATGACGAGGCAGCGCACCGAGGTGCCGCCGTCCAGGTACGGCTCCACCAGGCAGGCCTGTTCGAAGGCGTGCCCGAGGTCCTCGACGTAGTCGTAGACGGACTGGGCGGTGTCGGCGTGCCGGATCAGCGTGACCCGTTTGCCCATACCGCCGAAGACCGGCTTGAGGACCAGCGGCACCCCCATCTCGTCGAGGGCCCTGGTGAAGTCCTTGCGGGACAGCACGAGCCGGAAGTCGGGCACGGGGACGCCCGCGGAGCGCAGCACGGTGCGCAGGACCGCCTTGTTCTCACAGGCGTTGATCGCCCTGGCGGTGTTGAGAACGGGCACCCCGGCCGCCTCGGCGAGCGTGGCGATCAGACCACCGCGGGTGTAGCTGCGGCTGCGCACCAGCAGCGCCTCGTAGTCGGTCACGGAAGGGGCGTCCGGGTGGCCGAGGCACAGGGACTCGTCGTTGATCCAGTCGATACGCAGACCGGAGTCCGGGGCGGCGTCGATCAGCCGGCGTTCCTCCCAGCCGATCCGGTCCGCGGCGATTGCCACTCTCATGGGCATGTCACTGGCCCCAGTCGCGGAGCTGCACCTCGACCATCTGCAGGGAGAGCCTGCCGTCCCGGACCTCCTCGACGCGCAGCGTGAGCATGCACTCGGGGCAGGAGAGCGTCTCGCCCCGGACGATCGGGGGGACGGTCAGGTCGGTCTCGCATTCGGGGCAGGTGCCGGTGAAGGTGGCGGTGGGCATGACTCAACTCCGTGTGTCGTCGTGGGATTGATCGGGTTCGGCGGAACTCGCCGGAACGGGGAATGGGTCAGGCGGCCTGGAAGTCGATGGCGGCCTTGCGGATCGCGTCCCGGTCCATGAGGGGGTCCCCGTCGCGCTCCTGCCGCTCGATGAGCCACGGGGTGAAGGCGTCGGCGTCGACGAGGACGCCCGAGCCGTCGAGCGCCCACCTCACGAGCGCGGGGGTGAGACGTGTGCGGACGCGCAGCTCGCGCGCGTTGCCGACGAGTTCGGCGGGCAGCGTCTCGTACGCCTCCGGGTGGCTGAGCTGCCCCGGCAGCTCGTAGGCGAACGCGTGCGGTGTGGTCGGCCCGGACTGGAAGGCGTCGCCCAGGCCGGAACCCCTCAGCGCGACCCGCGACAGCTCGGTGAGGTGGGTCAGGTCGAAGCGGGTGTCGTCGTGGATGACGCGCAGGGAGGTGAGCAGTTCGGCCAGCGGGGCGTTGCCGCCGCGCTCGCCGATGCCGCCCACGGTCGCCGAGATCCACTGCGCTCCCGCGCGGACGGCGGCGAGCGAGTTGGCGACGGCCATGCCCAGCATGTTGTGCGAGTGGATCTCGATCTCGGACCCCTCGATCGCGGTGAGGTCGGCGATCACCTTCTCCATCTGCCATGGTGACAGGTACGCGACGGTCTCGGCGAGCCGGAACCGGTCGGCGCCGGCCTCGAAGCCCGCGGTGACGTAGGGGACGAGCCGTTCCCTGGGCGTGCGGGCGCCGTCCTCGCCACTGAAGGTGACGTGGAAGCCGCGCTCCTTGGCCTGCGAGATGGCCGAGCGGGCCAGCGCGTGCAGGAACCTGGGGCTGGACGAGCCGAGCTTCAGCCCGGCGTGCTGCTCGGACGTGGGTATGGAGTACATGATGTGACGGACACCGAGCCGCTCGGCCTCGTCGAGGGCCTTGGCGACCTGTCGGCGGTCCCGCACCACCACGAGGGTCATGCTGCGCTCGGGGGTGACGGCCTCGTGGGTGGCGAGGACGAGGTCGGCGTCCTTGGAGTCCGGGCCGGACACCATGCCCACCTCGACCAGGGAGACGCCGGTCCTCACCAGCAGGTCCGCGATGACCGCGGCGTCCTCGGGGCCGAACTCGACGCCGGCCATGTGCGCGGAGTCCCGTAGGGTCGCGTCGGATATGCGGGGCGGTCCCGGATATCTCTCGGGGCTTTTCGGGGAGGTCATTTTCCTCAACTCCTTCTTGCGGATTTTCCGGGTGAACCGAAGTCGGAGATTTCGGTGGGCGGCGCTCTACAGGTTTCACCGGACAGCGGCGCGAGACAAGGCGGCCGAGGTCAGAACTCTGTGGGGAACTGTCAAGGAATGTCAGGCAGGAAAAGGAGTGCAAGGCCGGTGTGCGACGGGCGTTATTTCGTCCGGCGTCGGCCCCCGCCGCCGCGGCGTTCCCCCTACCGTGCCGCCATGGACCTTTTCTCACTCCCCAGGCTCGGAGTCGTGGTTCCTCCGGAGAACCCCACCGCAGAACCGGAGTTCAACCAGTTGCTCGGTTCCCTCCTCAACGTGTACGCCTCCCGTTTTCCGATGACGCCGGGAAAGAGCCTCAGGGCCATGCTGGAGACGTACAACCGCGTACTCCCCGACACTCTCGGCGCCTTCGGCGGTATGGAGCTGGACGTCGCCGTGGTGGCCTGCAGCGCTTCGCACTACCTGCTGGATCCCGGGGGCGACCGGGCGCTGTGCGAGGAGTTGTCGGCGCGCGCGGGCTTCCCCGTGCGGTCCTCGACGCAGGCGATACTCGAGGCCTGCGCGGCGCTCGGGACGACCCGCCTGACGCTCGTCTCGCCGTACCAGCCGTGGCTCACCGACACCTCCCGCGCCTTCTGGGAGCGGGCCGGGCTCAAGGTCGACGGCGTGGTGGTGGTTCCGGCGGCGCGGCGCCCGGACCACTACGACCCGTACCGGGTGACCACACGGGCGATAATGAAGCGGCTGCGAGAGCACCGGCTTCCCGACGGCTCCGCGCTGCTGTTCACAGGCACCGGCATGGGGACGCTCGCCGCCCTCACCGAACTCGCCGGGGAGGACGCCTCCCGCCCTCTGCTGTCCTCGAATCTGGCATCCGCCTGGTGGGCGCTGCGTACGGCGGGACACGGCCCCGGCGACGCGCACCCGCTGCTGCGACTCCTGGACGACCGGGCGGCGTGACACAGCGCGGAACCCCGGGCGGCGCTCCGCCCGGGGTTCCGCGACCGGGTGCGCGGGCGCTCAGCCCGCGGACACCTCCTGCGCCTGCCGGGCGTGCCCCATGCGGTAGCCGACCCCGCGGACCGTGATGATCCAGCGGCTGGATCCCAGCTTCGCCCGCAGACTGCTCACGTGGGTGTCGATGGTGCGGCTGGTCTGCACCCAGGAGTTTCCCCACACCTTGGCCATCAGCTCCTTCCGGGAGACCACGGCCCCGGGGTCGGCGGCCAAGGCGTAGAGCAGCTCGAACTCCTTCGACGTGACGTCGACGACCTGGTCGCGCAGACGCACCTCCCGCGTCCGCGGATCGATGTGGAGCGGGTTCAGGGAGATGGTCTCCGGCATCGGCGGCTCGGAGCGGACACGACGCAGTACCGCCTCGATGCGGGCCCCCAGTTCCCGGTGACCCCAGGTGGTCGCGACGCAGTCGTCGGCGCCCGCCTTCAGGGCGAGGACCCGCTCCAGCTCGCTGTCGGCGTGGGTGAAGGCGATCAGCGGGACGTTGCTCTCGGCCCTCAGGGACCGGCACATTTCCAGGCCGTCGATGTCGGGCAGATCCAGGGAGAGCAGCACCAGACTGGCGTTGTGGTGGGCGCGCAGGGCGTGTGCCCCCGTGCCGACGCTGTGAGCCGAGTACCCCTGCCTGCGCAGGTCGTGCACCATGGCTTCGGCGGCGGAGGTCTCTCGCTCCACCACGAGTACGTTTCTCATGTGCCCAGGACCTCTCTCTCCGCGCCCGGTCAGCCGGCGGCTCTGGCCGGCGCCGTGTGCGGTACCGGGGTCACGCTGAGGGAACGGGAGGTGCTGTGGAGGTGCTGGTGGACGTAGGCGGCCGAGACCATGGTCATGTGGTGGTGCCAGCCGGGAAAGGAACGACCCGCGAAGTCGAGCGCGCCGAACCGCTCCCGCAGCGTGGTGACGGCGGACCGGACGGCGGTGCGGCTGCCCACGAGTGCCATGATCTCCTCCACACAACGGTCCGTCAGACTGGTGAGCCAGTACCGGGCGGGCTGCCGGCCGTCCGGAACACGCACTTCCAGGAGCCGGTAGCGTTGTGGGCCGCCTTCTCTGTCGGTGTCGTGCCGCGGCAGGCGCACCGTCCCGGCGTACACGCGGATCGGCGCCGTTCCGGGGAGGCTTCCCGCTGTCCGGCACTCCGCCGCGTACGGCCGCCGGGTGCGCCGCATGTCCAGCAGCCGGCCGGCGGTGGTCACGGGGGAGGCGTGGCGCCTGGCGAGCACGGGCTGGTCCGGTTCGACCTCGCACACCACGTCGAACCGGTACCGGGCGAGCCCGGCCAGCAGCTCACCCGCGTCGCCGCACCGTGCGAGGCCGATGACCCAGGGCACGCGCGGCAGCCGTGGCTGTGAGGCGACGGCTGCCGCGTGGTCGAGGATGTGGGAGCTCACGGGACGCGCGGTCTCCGTCTCCGGGATGCGCGCCCGGCGTCTGCGCTGCCGGTCCAGGGTCCAGGAGTCGTCGAGGACCAGGCTCCAGCCCACCGGGAAGCAGTGGGCGTCCGCGGAGAGGAAGAGCCCCACGGCCTGCTGGCAGTTGAGGAACCGCCCGGTCGCGGTGTTCAACCTGCGGTGCACGCCCACCGAGTGCACGCCGCGCTTGGGAATGGTCAGCTCGGCGACGACCCAGGCGTGGGGCGTCGTGTTCGAGGCGACCCATAAGGCCAGTCTGCGGCGCACCGGCTCCCAGTCCCAGGGGCTGGCGTTGATGAACTGGTGCAGGCCGTGCGCAGTCGCCGAAGGCAGCAGCCCGGCCTGCACCATGCGCTGCGGTGTCTTCCTGCCGGGCGCGTGGATCAGTCCCCGCAGATATGCCCGTGCCCAACGACGCTGCTCCGCACGGTGGAGAGGTTCGAAGACCTCCTCCAGGAACTCCTGCGTGTGCGAGCCTCCGCCTGCCACGGTCGTAGGCACTCCGCTTGACGACATGTAACGCTACGCCCCCTCATACTCGCGTCGTTCGCACCTGAAGCCGGTGCACGGCCGTCTGTACGGGGAATAAAAATACCTTCTCGAAGGAAAAATTTGCAGGCCGGTGACCGAGTTCGCGATTTCCTTTCCTGACCTGCTCGAACACTGTCCGGTAGGGCGCCCGCCGGGGCATCGCCGAGGAAACCCGAATCCCCCCGGGGGAGGGGGGAGGGGCGGGAGCGGGCCCCGCCCGTTCCCATGGCCCCGGACTCCGCGCCCGGGCATGGGCGACCGCCGAAGGCCGGGGTCGGTGTGCCTTCGGCGGCTGTCCGGGGAAGCGGTGCGGACCGGTCTCCGTCCGGGAAGGGGGGAGCCCCCGGCCGACGGGCCCCGGACTTCGCCGACCGGGGCCCGGGGCCCGTTCTATACGCCGGGCCGCTTGGCGGGGAAGCCGTGCTTGTGCGCCATGAGGACGACCGCGAGCACCGGGGCCAGGAGCAGCATCACGGCCCAGGGGAAGGACTCGCTGCCGATCACGTCGAGCAGGACGCCGCCGACGATGCCGCCGCCCGCCATGGCGACGTTCCACAGCGTCACCAGCATCGCCTGCGCCGCGTCGGCGGCCTCGCCACCGGCGTCGCCGGCGGCCGTCTGCAGCAGCGTGGGAACGCCGCCCCAGCCCAGGCCCCACAGGGCAGAGGCGAGGTATACGAGGGCCGCGTTGTCGGCGACCACCGCGAGCAGCGCGGCGGCCACGGCGACCAGCAGCACGCTGGCGACCGTCAGCGAGCGCAGCCGGCGGTGGATCTGCGCCCCCACGATCCAGATGCTGACCAGCGAGGCGCCTCCGAAGACGAGCAGCACCAGGTCGGTGTCGTCGCCCATGCCCAGGTCGTGGACGAACGTGGCGATGTAGGCGTACAGGATGGTGTGGGCCAGGACGAAGACGAGGACGACGAACAGGACGGGGGACACTCCGGGGACGCGCAGTGCCCCCAGCATCTTCGGCCGCTCCCCGCGCGCCTGCCCCGGGTAGTCGGGTACGCCCACGAAGATCCACAGCAGCAGCACCACCGTGAGCGCCGTCATCGACAGGAATGCCGCGCGCCAGCCGAGCACCGAGCCGAGGAAGGCGCCGGCGGGTACACCGAGGGAGAGTGCGACCGGGATGCCCGCCATGGCGATGGCGATGGCCCTGCCCTGCAGGCGGACGGGCGCCATGCGCCTGGCGTATCCGACGAGCAGGGCCCAGGCCAGACCGGCGGCGATACCCGCGACGAACCGCGCCACCATCGTCAGGCTGTAGACCGACGACAGGGCCGTGACGGTGTTGGCGACGGCGAAGCCCGCCATCGACGTCAGCAGCAGGTGCTTGCGCCGCCAGCCGGCGGTGGCCGCACTCAGGGGGATCGCGGTCAGGACGGTGCCGATCGCGTAGATCGTGACGGTCTGGCCGGCCGCCGACTCCCTGACGTTCAGGCTGTCGCTCATCGAGGGGAGGAGGCCGGCGGGAAGGGTCTCGGTGAGGCTGGTGATGAAGACGGCCGTGGACAGGGCCAGCAGGGCGAAGAGAGGCAGCTTCTCCTGCTCCCCGCCCCCGCTGTTCGCAGGCGGCGCGGCACGGGTGCCCGGGCCGGGGGGATCCGCGATCTCAGGTGAGGTGCTCATGTGTTGTGCTCCGGGTCTCGGGGAACGTGGATGTCTTCTGCCAACGGGGTTGCGGTCACGGACTGCCGAGGCCGCCGTCGACGGGGAGCCGGGCGCCGGTCGTGAACGTCGCGTCCGTCGCCAGGAACAGCGCGGCGCGGGCCACTTCCTCGGCGGAGCCGAGACGACCGAGCGGTGGCAGCAGCGCGGCGCCGTTCGCCGGCGCCTCGATGCAGCCCGGCACCACCGCGTTGACACGGATGCCGCGGGCGGCCAGCTCGGCGGCGAGCTCGCGTACGGCGGCGGGGGCGGTGAACACGATCCCGCCACCGTCCCTGAGGTACGGCAGTAGCGGGCGCGCCGTGGCCACGGCGTCGGCGAACACGAAGTCGACGCCGTGGCCGGCCGGCCAGGGGCCGTGCTCGACGGCTGCCGGGGCGACGACCCGGGCGGCGGAACCCAGCTCGGCGCTCGCGTACGCGCGCTCCCGCGGGGTGCGGGCGGTCAGCAGGACCTCCGCGCCTCCCTCCACCAGGCGCTTGGCGATGGCCAGGTCGATACCGGTGGCCTGGCCGACGACGACCGCCCTTCTCCCCGCGTACCTGGTCATGCCCGCCGCTCCCTTCCGGCGCCCTGTGCTTCCGGGAGCGCCACGTCATCCGGCGAACAAGAGAGTGGACGAAGGTGCTTCGGACGGGCTTCGGAGCCGCTGACGGTCCACTGACGACACCCCCCGGGAGCGGGCGTGTACGGTTGCTCACATGCGGTTTGGGGTGCTCGGGCCACTTGCGGTGTGGGACGATGAGGGGGAAGCGGTCAAGGTTCCCGAGGCCAAGGTCCGGACGCTGCTGGCGGACCTGCTCGCGCACGGCGGCAATCCGGTCTCCGCGGACCGTCTCATCCACGACCTGTGGGGTGACGGGCCGCCGGGCAAGCCGGCGGGAGCACTCCAGGCCAAGGTCTCCCAGTTGCGCCGCGTCCTCGGCCGAGACCGTGTGGTGAGAGAGGGAGCGGGTTACCGCCTGCGGCTCGACCCGGCCGCCGACGAGGTGGACGCCGACCGCTTCCGGACTCTCGTGGCCGAGGCCGGTCCCGTGCGCGACCCCCACGGGCGGGCCACGCTGCTCACCGAAGCCCTCGGCCTGTGGCGGGGCCCCGCGTACGCGGACTTCGCCGACGAGGAGTTCGCGCGTGGGCCCGCACACCGCCTCACGGAACAGAGGCTGTCCGTTCTGGAGGAGCAGGCCGAGGCGCGTCTGGCGGCGGGAGACCACGTGCTCCTCGCGGGGGAGTTGGCCGACCTGGTGGCCCGGTACCCGATGAGGGAGCGCCTGCGCGCCGTCCAGATACGGGCGCTCTACCTCGCGGGCCGCCAGAGCGAGGCCCTGGCGTCGTACGAGGATCTGCGCGCCCACCTGGTCGGGGAACTGGGCGTCGACCCCGGCCCCGAACTCAGCGCGCTGCACCAGGCGGTGCTCCGTCAGGACCCGGCGCTCCGCCGGGACCCGCTTCTCCCGGCGCGGTCCGCGCCGGGCCCCGTCCGGGCCGGAACGGCTTCCGCGCCGGCCGCGCTGCCACCCGTACCGGCCCGCGAGCCGGCGTCCGGCACGGTCGGCCCGCAGCCGGCGCCGCCCGCAGCGGGCCCCGGATCGAACCTGCCCGTTCCGCTCACTCCCCTCATCGGCCGTGGCCAGGCCCTCGCCCGGCTCTCCCGGCTCCTGGACACCGCACGCCTGGTGACCCTCACCGGGCCCGGTGGTGTCGGCAAGACCCGCCTGGGGGGGGGGGGGGGGGGCGGGGGGGGGGGGGGGGGGGCGGGCGGGGGGGGGGGGGGGGGGTGGGGCGGGGGGGGCGGGGGGGCCGGCGCAGCGCGCCGCCGCGCGCGCCGCCCGGCCCCCCCCCCGGCGGGCGGGTACCCCGACGGGGTCTGGCTCGTGGAGTTCGCAGGCGTTCGAGCCGGAACCTCCGCAGACCTCGCCCAGATCGTCGCCGCCACCCTCGGCATTCGGGAGAACACCCCCTCCGCACTGCCGGGCAACGGAACCGGCGCCGGCACCGGGGAGCAGCCCCCCGCGCGCCGTCTCGCCGCCGCCCTGCGGGACCGCTGCGTCCTGCTGGTCCTGGACAACTGCGAGCACGTCGTCGACGCCGCCGCCGAACTCGCCGAGCTGCTGCTGCGCACCGCGCCCGGCCTGCGCGTGCTGGCCACCAGCCAGGAGCCGCTCGGCCTGGCGGGGGAGGCCGTGTTCCTGGTCGAGCCCCTGCGGACCGGCGACGCCGTACGCCTGTTCACCGAACGCGCCGCCGCCTCCACCTCCGGCTTCCACCCCGACCTGGGGGCGTCCGACCGCGAGGCCGTCGCCGAGATCTGCCGCCGCCTCGACGGCATCCCGCTCGCCCTGGAACTCGCCGCCACCCGCGTTCGCGCTCTGGGGGTACGGGAACTGGCGTCCCGTCTCGGCGACCGGTTCCGGGTGCTGACCTCCCGGCAGCGTGGCGCGCCCGCACGTCAGCAGACCCTGCGGGCCATGATCGACTGGAGCTGGGAACTGCTCAGCGCACCCGAGCGGATCGTCCTGCGCCGCCTCGCGGTGCACAGCGACGGCTGCGACCTGGAAGCCGCCGAGGCGACGTGCGCGGGTGACGGCGTCGCCCGCGAGGAAGTGCTCGACCTGGTCACGCGATTGGTCGACCGGTCACTGGTGGTCGTCGTGAACGGCCCCACCGGGCCCCGCTACCGGTTGCTGGAGTCCGTCACCGCGTACGCGGCGGAGCGGCTGCACGAGATGGAGGACCTCACCGCCGTACGCGACCGCCATCTGCGCTACTACCTCGCGCTCGCCGAGTGCGCCGAGCCCCGGCTGCGCGGTGCGGACCAGCGGGCCTGGCTCGCCCGTCTGGATTCCGAGGCCGGCAATCTGCGCGCGGCACTCGACGAGGGGATCCGCCGGGCCGCCGAGGGACGGGCCGCCGAGGCGGTGAGGCTCGTCACCGCCCTGTCCTGGTGGTGGCTGCTGTGCGGGCGCATCACCGAGGCCCGCCGCAGTCTGGCGGCCGTGCTGGCCGCGGCCGGGGGCAAAGTGCCGGAAACCGTCCTGCTGCACGCCGCGTTCGCGCTGCTCACCGGTGACCGAACGGAGGTGGACCTCGACACGACCGCCGACGCCGTCCCCGACCCCGTGCGCCGCGCCCGCGCCCTGTGGTTGTGCGCGTACGGGATGTTCAGCGCGGGTGAGGCCGCCGCGGGCGACCAACTCAACGCACGCGCCCTCGGCCTCTTCACCGCGGCGGGCGATCGGTGGGGGACCGCCGCCGCTCTCGGTCTGCGGGCGACACTCGCGCTGGTCCGCGGCGACCTCGCCGAACTCGGCCGCGACGGCCTGCGCAGCACTGAACTCTTCCGCGAACTGGGGGACCGCTGGGGGGAGTTGCAGACCGTCTCGCCACTCGCCGCGCTCGCCGAGATCAGGGGTGACTACGACGACGCGGCACGCCGTCAGCGCGAAGGGCTGGGCATAGCGCGGGAACTGGGCCTGCAGACGGAGGTGTCGGCCCGGCTGTCCGGGCTCGGCCGGCTCGCGCTGCTAGCCCGGGACTGGGAGCGGGGCCGCGACCTGCACGAGCGAGCACGCCGCATCGCTGTGGAACAGGGCTACAAGTACGGTGAGATCCATTCGGAGATGGGCCTCGCGCTCGGCGCGCGCCGCTCCGGCGATCTCGACGGAGCCGAGGCACACCTGACGCGCATCCGGGACGGCTACGCCGACGTGTCCTCGGAGGCGGGCGACCACTTGCTCTTTGCCGAACTCGGCTTCGTCGCCGAACTCCGCGGCGACGCGGACCGGTCCGTGGCCTGCCACCTGCGCGGCCTGGACATCGCCCGTTTCCTGGGTGAGCCGCGCGCTCTCGCCCTCTCCCTGGAGGGCCTCGCGGGAGCGGCGGCGCTGCCCGGGCACGAGCACGCGGCCGCGTGCTCGGCCGTGCTGCTCGGAGCGGCGAACGCGGCGCGGCGCGGCCTGGAGGCCCCGCTGCCGCCCGCCGAGCGAGGAGATGTCGACCGCATCGCGGCGGCGGCCCGGCGGACCCTGGGTGAATCCGCCTTCACGGAAGCGTTCGAGCGCGGCGCACGGATGACCGCGGAGGAGGCGGTGCGCCATGCCTGCACGGCACTCGGATGGCCGGCGGGCGGGGCCGGGTGAGAACGCGCCGCGGTCCCGGACCGCACGCCGTCCCGGGGCGCGGTCGCACGCGGCCCTGCTCTCCGCCCCTCAGCAGTGCGGAGGGGCGGACGGGCACAGGCCGATGTCCTCCTCGACTCCGGGGATGACCGCCCGCAGAATCGCGATGGTCCGCTCCGGCAGATCGGCATGGTTGTTGAGCACCCAGGAGATGTGCTGCGCGCCGAAGAAGGCGGACACCAGGACGGTGGCCAGCGTGGCGGGGGGCCCGCCCCGGGAATCCGTCTTCTCCTTCCTCGCCAGCCAGGAGGTGATCAGGTCGGTGTACGCCTCGTACGGGACCGGGAGCCGGACGCCGATCAGTTGCCGCTCCAACTGCAGGCGTGCTCCCGCCTGGAGCACGGCCTCGTCGCGGAAGGCCACGGCCGTCCGGATCAGGAGCTCGACCACGGAGCTGACCGGCGGGAGCCTCAACTCCTCGACGGAGTCCGCGATGGCCGCGCTCCGGCGGTAGAACAGGTCGGTCACCGCGACCGCGAGGGCTTCCTTGTTGTCGTAGTGGAAGTAGACCGCACCCTTGGTCATCCCCGCGGAACGGGCCACGTCCAAGATGGTGACGGCCGGGTACCCCTTGACGGCGAACGCCTTGGCGGCGGCGTCGAGCACGCGCTCCCGCGTCCGCACCGCGCGTTCCTGCTTGAGCGCCTTCTCCTGGTGGGAAGCCGGTGGCCACGGGGTCACGCGTTCTACCATCCCGATGCTCTTCACAGTAGTGGTTTCCTGATGTCCGCCGGGGCTGTCCGGCACGCCCCCGGCAGCCCGGCGCACCTGCACCGCGCCGTCCCTCCCGGCCACCGCTTCGCGGGACACGCCGGGGCGTTCTGGTCGTTGTCGCCCCTTCGTCGGGAAGCAGAACAATCCATGCCTTACCTCTCCCCGGGTCTCGGGCATGGTCAGGGTCCGATTAAAAACCGTTGGGAAGGAATCTTATGTCAGAATGGCGGAAAATCGAAGGCTCCGTATGGCGCGACCGCGGCGGGCGATGGCGTCCAAGATATCGGATCCGAGCCTCTGTTCACCGTGGAGATCGCTGTTCCACGAGCCCACGGGCTCCGCGCGGACATTTCGGGCCCTGGTTCCGGGCGCTGGGAACAGGCGGCCGAGGGCGTTCCGTCGGGCACGTGCGATACCCGGTGTGACCGGAAGCCGACGTCGGGTGCGTGGCGGCGCGCCGACACCCGACGGGTGGGCCACGCCCTCGATCGAGGCGGGAACCCGGTGCGTCGCGGGGCGGCGGACACCGCGGTGGAACGGGCGGACCGGCTCCTTCCCGGGAGCGGCGCGGTGGGCTCTCCCGCAACCGCCGTACCCGTCGTCCGGCGGACCTGTGCTCAGTGGGCCGGGGGAGGCCCTTCGGTCCGGTCGGCCGGCGCCGCGGTGTTCCGCGAGAACAACTGCAGCATCTGGCAGACCTGTTCGGTGCCGTCGCGGGAGCCGTTCGACGGCATGGTGTAGTACGCGCCGAAGATCAGCGACAGGAGCAGCGAACTGATAAGCTCCGGACTCTGTGCGGAGGTCAGTTCCCTCTGCCTCTGGGCCTCGCCGACGATCCGGGTGAGCACGGCCGACAGGTCCGCCATCACCGCCGGGACCCTCCCCTGGGTGCACGCCTCCTCGCAGACGAGGCGTAAGCCGGCGCGGAACCGGATGTCCGTGTGGATACGGTGCATGAAGCCGGCCGTGATGCGGCGCAGGTTCGTCAGTGGCGGGTCACCGTCGCCTATTTCCTGCAGCAGTTCTCGCCACACCTGGTCGAACTCGGAGGTGAACACGACGGCGAGGGCGCTCTTGGAGGGGAAATGGGCGTACAGGGCGCCCTTGGTCATGCCGACATGGGCTGCTATTCGTTGCAGGTTCGCCCCTGCGTAGCCGTGTCGCGAGAACTCGTCGGCCGACGCCTCCAGGAACCTCTCCTGAGTCCTGAAGGCCCTCTCCTGTTTCGCCATGACGCCCCTCCGGAAACGCTTGGTCACCGAGAATAACAGTCCTGAGAGAATTTTTTATCGGACCCGGATCTCCGGCGTGCCCCGGAGGGGCAGGGGAGCCGGACGTCGGCCGACGAGGCTCCGGTCGGACGGGCCGGCCCCGGCCTGCGGCCCGTCCACCGGGAACTCCGCTTCCCGCACCTGCCCCGGTGCCGACCGGTGGGCTCCACGACGGCGGTATGCCGCGGCCCCGTTGTGGGCTAGGTTTGCGAGTGGGGTCCGACCGCGTTCCTCGGCCAGCGCGGTGGACCGGTGCCAGGCGCGTCGGACCGTCCGGCCGGAGCGGGATTCGGCGGGTCGGTCCGCCGGTCCTCGGCCGGGCCGTGGCCCCACGGGCGCCGGGGCACGAGCCACCGCTGCGCACGGCGAACGGGAATCACCGCAGGGCAGGCCGGGCGGTCTGCGGGGAGGCATGAAGCTGGGGGACAGGACGTGGTGAGCGCGTGATCGGCCGGCCGGCGCCGGCGGTGCTGCCCCCGTCGCCGCGTGTGTGGCTCGGGCCGGTCGCGGCCCTCGCCGCGCTGGCGGTCGCCGTGCTCGGGGTCCTGTACGCCGGCGACAGCGAGCCCGGAAGGGTGGACACGAGGATCCGGGCGGCGGTGGACGGCGCGGAGCCGTGGCGGCACGCCGCCGTGGTCACGGACTTCCTGGGGGAGCCCGTGGGAGCGGCGGCGCTGGTCGCGGCCACCGTGACGGGCTGTCTGCTGCTACGGCGTCCCCGCGCGGCGGTGCTCACCGTGGCCGCCACCGGCATGACCGTGGGGGCGACGAAGCTGCTCAAGCCCCTGGTGGGACGCACCATCCACGACGGGCACCTGTCCTACCCCAGCGGGCACACCGCCTTCCTCACCGCTCTCGCCCTGGTGGTGGCGCTGCTCGCGGCCGGCCGGCCCGGCCTCGGCGGGGCGGCGCGCGCGTCGCTCGTGCTCGCCGCGGCGGTGGTCGCCGGCGCCGCTATGGGCTGGGCGCAGGTCGCCCTGGACGCGCACTACCCGACCGACGCCGTCGGCGGCTGGTGCACCGCGCTGGCGGTGACACCGGCGACCGCGTGGCTGGTCGACCGGGCGACCGACCGGCTGGGCGGGCGTCCGCCCGGCGCCGGCCGGACGGAGCGCCGCTGACGTCACATCACGTCACGCCAGGCGGCGGAACACGGGCTTCACCGGCCGCCCGGCCAGCCAGGGGGTGGGGTCGGCCGCGTCCAGCGCCTTCCGGTACACCGCGCACGCCCGGGCCACCACCTCGACGGTGCGGTCGATGTCGGCCTCGCCGAGCGCGCTGCTCACCACGAACGACGGGGCCAGCACCCCGCCCGTGAGGAGCAGGCGCAGGAACAGGGTGCGGTACCGCTGCGACGGCCGCCGGTTCTCGTCGAGGGTGGCGAAGACCAGATTGCTGGCCCGGCCCCGGACGAGGAGGTGTTCGCCGACGCCCATGCCGGCCGCGGCGTCGCGGACACCGGCGGCCAGCCGCTCGCCGAGGGCGTGCAGCCGTGCGGTGACGCCTTCCTCGGCGTAGGTGGTGAGCACGGCCATCGCGGCCGCCAGGGAGTGTGTCTCCGCACCGTGCGTGGTGGACAGCAGGAACACCCGGTCGCCGGAGTGACGCAGTCCGCCGCGTTCCATCAGATCGCGGCGTCCGGCCAGCGCGGAGACGGCGAACCCGTTGCCCAGCGCCTTGCCGAACGTGGAGAGGTCGGGGACGACGCCGTACAGGCCCTGGGCGCCCGCCTCGGACCAGCGCAAGCCGGTGATCATCTCGTCGAAGACCAGTACGCAGCCGTGCCGGTCGGCCAGCTCGCGCAGGCCGGCGAGGTACCCGGGCGGCGGCTCGGTGTGGGTGGCGGGTTCGAGGATCAGGCAGGCGACCTCGCCCTGGTACCGGGTGAGCAGCTCCTCCGCGGCGGTCAGATCCCCGTAGGGGAAGGCCACGGTGAGCTCGTCGGTGGCCGCCGGAACGCCGGCGGACATCGGCGTGGTGCCGATGAACCAGTCGTCGACGGAGAAGAAGGGATGGTCGGCGCAGACGGCCACCCGCGGACGCCCGGTGGCGGCGCGGGCGAGGCGCACCGCGGCGGTGGTGGCGTCGGAGCCGTTCTTCGCGAACTTCACCATCTCGGCGGTCGGCACCGTGGCCAGGAAGCGCTCGGCGGCCTCGACCTCCACGATGGACGGCCGGACGAAGTTGCTGCCGCGGCCGAGTTCCCGCCGCACCGCCTCGAGCACCCGCGGGTGGGCGTGGCCGAGGCTGACCGACCGCAGGCCGGAGCCGTACTCGATGTACCGGTTGCCGTCGACGTCCCACACATGGGCACCGAGGCCGTGGCTGATGACCGGCGCCAGGTTCTCGGGGTACTGGTCGTCGCCCTTGGCGTAGGTGTGCGCGCCTCCGGGGACCATGGCGTGCAGCCGCTCGTTCGCCGCCCGCGACCGGGGCAGTGAGAACTCTTCGGTGTCCACGGTGTCCTCAAACCTCCCTGCTCTTCAGGACCTCGGCCAGTCCCGGCGCCTCCCGGTCCCGCCGGGACATCGAGGTGACCGGCAGCGGCCAGTCGATGGCGAGATCCGGATCGTCGAAGGCGATCGTCACGTCCTCGGCCGGATCGTGCGGGCGGTCGATCCGGTAGGAGGTGTCGGCGGTGTCGGTCAGCGCCTGGAAGCCGTGCGCGCACCCCGCCGGGATGTACAGGGTCGTCTGCGTCTCGCCGGACAGCTCGAAGGAAGCCCGGCCCAGGTAGGTCGGCGAGCCGGGTCGCAGGTCCACGACGACATCGAAGATCCTCCCGTACGAGCACCGCACCAGCTTGGCCTCGCCGGCGCCGGAGCGCAGATGCAGGCCGCGCAGCACGCCCCGGACCGAGCGGGACAGGCTGTCCTGGACGAAGGCGTCCGGGTCGAGGCCCACCGAGCGGACCACGTCGGCGTCGAAGGTGCGGCAGAAGAAGCCGCGCTCGTCGGCGTACGGCGTCGGCTCGAACAGGTACGCCCCGGTGATCTCCGGGACTTCGGTCGCCTTCATGGAACCTCTTTCGCAACGTGGGTGGGGTCGGATGCCGGGAACAGGGCCGAGTTCAGGGCGGCGAACTGCCGCTCGACGCGCCGGACGGCGTCCAGGTTCCGCTCGGTGAGGGTGCGCCGCAGCTCCGCCGACCGCCGTTCCAGCTCGTGGAACTGTTCGAGCAGCCGGTCGGCATCGGTTTCGCGGGCCGGATGGCAGTACGGACCCAGCCCCATCCGGGCCATGAGCGCGTCGCTCTTCGCCGAGTAACTGAGTGCGAGGGTCGGTGTGCCGGTCTTCAGCGCGCAGACCAGGTTGTGGTATCGGGTCGCCACCACGGTGTCGGCGGCCGACATCTCCTTCATCAGCTCGGCCTGCGAGGCCGTCTCGGCGGCGCTGACCAGCGGCGAGTCCACCGCGTCGATGATCGCGTCGACCACCGGCCGGTCGAGTTCGTCACCGGTGACCAGCCGGACGGGCCTGCCGCCCTCGACCAGCGCGCGGACGAAACGGGTCGTCCCGTCGAGGTAGCGCCGGTGGATCTCCCCGGCCCGGTCGCGCTCGTCGTTGCTCCCGTGGAAGTCCATGACGCCGACGCAGACCAGGCCGGACGGGCCCGAGGGCACGCTCGCCGCCGGTGTCGGCAGGGCGAACGCCAGGTCCTCGTAGACCTCGTCGCGCCCGGTGTCCACGCCCATCGCCCGCATCGCGTCGCGGGACACGGTGTCCCGGTACGACCGGTACGCGGCCAGCCGCGTGGACCAGCGCGTCAGGGCCCGGGTCGGCCGGTCGCCGATCGTGCCGGCGCCGACGCTGACGAGCGCGACCCGGGTGCGCAGCAGCCGGCCGGTCGCGCAGAGCAGGAACAGCGAGTACGGGAAACCCCACGGCCGCAGCGGCAGCGTGGTCTCCAGCACGCCCATGCCCGGCACGATCACCACGTCGTGCCGGCGCGCCCAGGCGGCGGTGCGGACGGCATCGACGAGTTTGCCCAGCCCCTTGGCCGCGATCGCGGCCGCACGTGACGCGGTCCGGTACTCGCCGCGGTACCAGTGCAGCCGCGTCGCGGGGATCCCGTACCGGGCCGTGACGATCTCGGGGCCGCCGCACATCGCGTCCACGGCCGCCTCCGGATGCTCGGCGCGGAGGTATCCGAGCACGGCCTCGAGCGACCCGTCGTTGCCGATGTTGCCCGAGCCGAGCAGGCCGAACACCCCTACCCGCGGGGGCCTCACGCCTTCCTCCCCTCGCGGCCGGCGACGAGTGCGTCGACGGAGACGGCGAGCCGGTCCGGGTCGACCGGGGCGCGGTCCTCGACCCGCTCGCCGGCGCCCGGCCGGACCCGGCTGGTCGCCCACGCGGCCAGGTGGCGGTAGCAGGCGCGCCGGTCGGCCGGGGACAACGGCGCCCGCCGGACCGCGGCGACGAAGCCCCAGACGTACTCGGCGAGCAGCCGGGGCGTCGGGTGCAGCGGGCCCGCCCGGCGCGGGTCCAGGTTGACGCACCGGGAACGCTTGGAGGGGTTCGCCCGCTCGGCGCGGGTGGGGTGGTCGCGGCGGAAGTACAGCAGCTCCGGCACCTGGTGGAAGGGTCCGTGCAGGGTGATCTCGGCGACGAACACGCGGTCCGCGTGGTGGTAGCTGCCGTGCGGCTTCACCCGGCGCAGCACGTCGGCCCGCATCACCCCGTAGAAGTCGTCGCCGCCGGGCTCGAACAGCAGGCTGCGGAAGCGCTCCGGCGCGTACGGCGAGTCGGTGGCCAGCCCGTACTCGTAGGGAACCTTCACCCGGCCGTCGCCGTCGATCACCGCCTGGCCGCTGTGCGCGAGGATCGCGTCCGGCCGTTCGTCCAGCGCATCCACGCAGCGCCGCAGCAGGTCGCGGGCGTACAGGTCGTCGTGCGAGGCCCATTTGAACAGTTCGCCGCGGCACTGGGTGAACACGTGGTTGTGGTTCGGCGCGGCGCCGATGTTCCGGGTCAGCCGGAGGTACCGGACGCGGGAGTCCCGCGCGGCGTACTTCCGGCAGATGTCCCGCGTCCCGTCGGTCGAGGCGTTGTCGGAGACGACCAGCTCGAAGTCCTCGTAGGTCTGGCCGAGCAGGGCGTCGAGCGCCTCGGCGAGGTACTCCTCGCCGTTGTACACGGGCAGGCCGATACTCAGCCGGGGATGGGTGGTCACGGTGTCCTCACTTCGGGGATGGGGATGGGGTGATGCTCGCGCAGGGCGGACCGGAGCTGGAGCCACCACACGGCCGAGCCGCAGGCGGCCGCGGCGGCGACGCCCCAGGCCGAGCCGGCCGTGCCGGCCACGGCCGCCCCGCCGATCCCGCCGACGACGTAGCAGGCGGAGGCGAACATCTGGCAGCGCAGGCTGCGCCGGGCCGCGGCGAGTGCGCGGAGCCCGGCCGCCGCACCGGTGCCGAGGCCGGCGCCCGCGACGCCGAGCGTGACCGGCACGATGATCTCCGAGGCGGCGGGCCAGACGTCACCGAGGACGAGCCCGCCGAGCCGGTCCGGCACCAGCAGCAGCGCCGCGCCCCACAGCAGCGCGCCGACGGCCTGCCCGCCGCCGAGGAGCAGGCAGAACGCCCCGAGCCGCCGCGGGGCCTGCCGCAGCACCCGCGCCGCCTCGGCGACGGTGACCAGGGACAGTCCCATCAGCACGGCGAGGAACGGGCCGAGCAGCAGCTCGGCGCCCCGGATCACCCCCACCGCGCCGACCCCGGCGATCGCGCCGAGCCCGTACGCCCGCAACTGGCTCGACCCGCTGACGCCGACGTTCTCGACCAGGTACCGGTGGCCGAGGTCACGGTGGTCGCGGTGCCACGCGCGCGCCCCGGCCGGCCGGGGCAGGACGCCGGACTGGAGGCAGCCGTACCCCGCGGCCACCGCGGCGGAACCGCCCCAGGCGAGCAGGAAGGCGGTCACGCTGCCGACCCGGGCCGCCACCACCATGGCCGGGACGAGCGCGACGCCCCACACGACGTCGTTGACGAACGCCTTCCGGCCGGTGCCGGCGGCGAAGAACGCGTACCGCCAGGCGTCCTGCAGCAGCAGCCCCGGCAGCACGAGGCCGAGACCGGCGAACGCGGCCCCCACCTGGCCGCCGATGCTCAGCCCGGCGACCAGGCACGCCGTACCGATACCGGCACCGACCCAGAGCGCGGTACCCGACGACCGGGCCACCGCCCCGCGCCAGGACGCCTCCGGCACGCCGCTGAAACGCACCACGAGCGGGTCGGTGGCCAGCCCGCGGGAGACGTTGAGCACCACGCCGTAGGTCACCCAGGCCAGACTGAACACACCGAACGCGGTGAGTCCCAGCGAGCGTGCCACGTAGATGCCCACCGCGAAGTTGGACAGGCTGGAGGCCGCCTGGTCGGCCAGTCCCCAGGACAGCCGCCCGGCGACGGCCCGCCGGGCGGTCCGCCGGGCTGCCGCGCCCGGGGCCGCCTCCTCCTCGGTGGTCATCGGCGTCACCCCTTGACCAGCCCGGCGCCGTGCAGGGCGTCGGCCGCGGCGGCGACGGTCTCGAACGGCAGCCCGGACCGCTCGGAGACGTCCAGCAGACTGTGCTCGCCGTCGGAGAGGCTGAGCACCCAGAGCATGGCCATCTGGGCCTGCTTGGCGTCGCTGCGGCCGCCGAGCGAGTCGTACAGCCCGCGCCGGCCCAGCTGCGGCTCGCCGTGGGGGCTGAGATTGACGTACCGACGGTTGCGGTCCAGCACGGCGAACGCCTCGCGGCACAGGGCGAGGGTGTCGGCCATCGCCCGGGGGGAGACGAAGTCCAGGTCGTCCGCCGAGGTGTGGTACTCGGGGTAGCCGGCGTACGGGGTCCGGCTGAGCGAGCCCACACCGAGATCGAACCCGGGCGAGCAGAACTGCCGCTCGTCGTAGCCGTACGGAGTGAACTCGACGACGCGGTGCGGTCGTTCGGAGGCGGCCAGCACGTGCCCCATCACCCGGTCGATCTCCGCGTCGCCGCGTCTGCTCCGCTTGTACGTCAGTGGCCCCGGGTCGCCGGCGCAGGCCAGCACCAGCCCGTGCCTGACCCGTTCCACCCGCTCCGCGTTGCGGGCCAGCCAGGTGATCGCCCCGATGGTGCCGGGCGCGAACAGGAACCGGTAGGTGTAGTACGGCGTGTGCTCCGCCAGTGCCCGGGCCAGGAACGTGGCCACCGCGACGCCGGCCAGGTTGTCGTTGGCCAGCGAGGGGTGGCAGACGTGGCAGGAGACGATCACCTCGTCGGGGACCTGCCCGGGGACCACGTGCTCGGCGTAGGTGAGGTGGCCGTCGGCGAGCGTGGAGTCGATGCGCACCTCGTACTCGCCCTCCGGCATCGCGTCCAGGGTCTCCTGGGCCAGGCAGAACCCCCAGTCCGGCTTGTAGTAACTGGTGCGGTACGGCACCCAGGACGGGTGGTCCGGCAGGGTGTGCAGGTGTGCGCGCAGCTCGGCCAGCGGCATGGTCGCCGCCACCGGCACGCTGTAGCCGAGCACGTGCAGGCTGGACGCGGCGAAGTCGACGACCCGGTTGCCGGCGCCGTCGGCGATGTAGGCGTCCCGGATGTTCCACTCCTGCGGCACCGTCCAGTCCAGGACCCGAGTCCCGGTCGGTACCTCGTGCACCCGCAGCGGGACGTACTCGCCGACGATCTCCAAGGTGGCGCGCACACCGTCGCCGGTGATGCTCCGGCACAGCGGGTACAACCGCTCCACCAGCGCGTACATCTCCTCCCCGGCCGCGGTCACCGGTGCCACCGCAGGGTGTCGTCGACGGTGCCGGCGCCGGACGCCGCGCGCAGCACGGCCAGCCGGGTGAAGCGCTGCTCGAAGGACTCCCGGGTCAGCCCGTACTTCCGGTAGGCGTCGGCGAGTTCGAGCGCGCCACGCTTCACCGTCCACTCGCACTCGAAACCGGGCACCGCGGCGCGGAACCGGGAGAAGTCCACCCGGTAGGAGCGCGGATCGGCGCCGGTCTCCCCGGTGATCACCACCCGCGAGCCGGGCACCGCCTCGGCGACCTGAGCGGCGATCTCGGCGACCGTGACGTTGTTGGTCTCGCTGCCGATGTTGAACGCCCGGTCGTGCACCGACTCCCGCGGTGCGGCCAGCGCGGCGGCGAAGGCCCGTGCGATGTCGGCGGCGTGCACCAGCGGACGCCAGGGGGTGCCGTCGGAGAGCACCAGCACCTCGCCGGACAGCAGCGCGTGGCCCACCAGGTTGTTCAGCACGATGTCGGCGCGCAGCCGGGGCGAGTGGCCGAAGGCGGTGGCGTTGCGCATGTACACCGGGCTGAAGTCGCCGTCGGCCAGCTCGTGCAGGTCGTCCTCCACCCGCACCTTGGACTCCGCGTACGGCGTCACCGGGCGCAGCGGGGCGTCCTCGGCCACCAGGTCCGCCGGCGCGCCGCCGCCGGCGGCGCCGTAGACCGAGCAGGTCGAGGCGTACAGGAAGCGCCGCACTCCGGCGTCGCGGGCCAGCCGGGCCAGCCGCACGGACGCGTGGTGGTTGATGTCGTAGGTGAGCTCCGGCGCCAGGGCGCCCAGCGGGTCGTTGGACAGGGCGGCCAGGTGGATCACGGCGTCCACCCCGGCCACGTGTTCGGCCGTGACGTCACGCAGGTCCACCCTCCGGCCCGGCGGGTCGGCGGGCGGCGGGCCCAGCACGCAGTCGGCGAACAGGCCGGAGTCCAGCCCGACGACCTCGTGGCCCGCGGCCGTGAGGACCGGGGCCATCACGGTCCCCAGGTAGCCCTGGTGTCCGGTCAGCAGTACGCGCAAGGTTCATTCCCCCAGGTCGAGAGTGATTTTTGTGACGGCGAACGCCTCGGCGTAGCGTTCGTGGCATTCGATGCCGCGGATCCGCGCGAGGCCGAGGAACGCCTCCCGGTCGTACCAGGGCCGGTGCCGCTGCGAGGGGTAGTGCTCCTGCAGCAGCCGCACCTTCTGTTCGGCGATCCGGGGCGACAGCGGCTGGTACGCGGTCGGACGGCCGAGGTCGCCGTCCCACTTGACGATCTCGTAGCCGAGTACGAGGTGGTCGCGGAACGCGGTGGGCACCAGCCGCGCCAGGCCGCGGTGGTCCTGGTGCGCGTCCTCGGCGCGCGGGGCCAGAACGAGATCCGGCTCGGTCCGCCCACGCAGCTCCTCGACCGCGGCCTTGGCCTCCTCCCAGTGCGCCGGCACCCGGCCGTCCGGCAGTTTGAGCACGGTCAGCCGCAGGTCGGCGCCGGGGCAGAAGGCGGTGAGCGCGGCCCGCTCCTCCTCCTCCCGCTCGCCGCCGCCGCCGGAGAGCACCAGCGCGTCGACGCGGACGCCCGGCCGCGCGCGGCACAGCGTCAGCAGGGTGCCGCCGGCGCCGATGGCGATGTCGTCGCAGTGCGCGCCCACCGCGGCGATCCGCTCCGGGCGTCCGGCGCCGAGCCGGATCACGCGCTCACCCCCGCGCCGCCCTGCTCCCACACGGCCCACGGCCGGTCGCCCCGGGCGTAGGCCTCGTCGAGCGCGGCCCGCTCCTTGACGGTGTCGGTCGGCTTCCAGAAGCCGCGGTGCTGGTGCGCCACCAGCCGGCCGCGCTTGGCCAGCCGGGCGCACCCGTCGGCGACCAGGTCCCCGTTCTCCGGAATGTGGTCGAAGACCTCCTGGCGGAGCACGAAGTAGCCGCCGTTCTCCCACAGCGGCAGTTCGCTCACCGGGGTGATGCCGCCCACCAGGCCGTCGTCGCCCAGGTCCACGCAGTGGAAGGAGGACTGCGGCGGCACCACCATCATCGACGCGCCCGCGCCGCGCCGGGCGAACTTCTCGATCATCTCCGGCAGCGGGGCGTCGGTGAGCACGTCGGCGTAGTTGGCCAGGAACATCTCGTCGCCGTCCAGGTGGTGCCGCACCCGGCGCAGCCGCTCCCCGATCGGTGACTCGATACCGGTCTGCGCGAACGTGATCGTCCAGTCGGAGATGTCGGTGGACAGCAGCTCGGTGCGTCCGCCGCGCAGCACGAAGTCGTTGGACGTCGTCTCCTCGTAGTTGAGGAAGAAGTCCTTGATGTGGTGGGCCCCGTAGCCGAGGCACAGGATGAACTCCGTGTGCCCGAAGTGCGCGTAGTAGCGCATGACGTGCCAGATCAGCGGCCGCGGGCCGACCATCGCCATCGGCTTGGGCACGTCGTCCGCGGTGCCGTTGCGCATCCGCATCCCGTAACCGCCGCAGAACAGTACGACCTTCATCGCTTGACCTCGACAATGCTCAGTTCCGGTATGGGGAAGACCAGCCGGCCGCCCCAGTCGTGCACGAAGGACAGCTGCTCGACCAGCTCCTCCCGCAGGTTCCAGGGGAGGACGAGGACGTAGTCCGGCCGGTCCTCGGCTATCCGCTCGGGCGGCAGGACCGGGATGCGGGTGCCCGGGGTGAACCTGCCGTGCTTGTAGGGGTTGCGGTCGACCGTGTAGGGGAGCAGGTCGGGCCGGATACCGCAGTGGTTGAGCAGGGTGTTGCCCTTGCCCGGGGCGCCGTAGCCGACGACCGTCTCGCCGCGCTCGGCCGCCTCGACGAGGAACCGCAGCAGGTCCCGGCGGACCCTGGCCACCCGGGCGGAGAACTCGGTGTACCCCGACAGCTCCCGCAGCCCGGCGGCCTTCTCCCGGTCCAGCACCTCGGCCACCCTCCGGCCCGGCTCGCCGGCCACCTCGGCCGGCCGGGCCCACAGCCGGACGGAACCGCCGTGCGTCGGCAGCAGCTCGACGTCCACGAGTGCGAGCCCCCCGCTGGCCAGCGCCCGGGCCGCGGACGCGACCGTGTAGTACTGGAAGTGCTCGTGGTAGATCGTGTCGTACTGGTTCTCCTCGATCAGGGTCAGCAGGTGCTGCACCTCGATGGAGACCCAGCCGTCGTCGGCGACCAGGGCGCGCAGTCCCCGTGTGAACCCGACCACGTCGGGGATGTGCGCGTACACGTTGTTGGCCACCACCAGGTCCGCCGGGCCGTGCTCGGAGCGGACGGCCGAGCCGGTGGCCGGGTCCAGGAACTCCGTGAGGGTGGGCACGCCCGCCTCCCGCGCCGCGGCGCCGACGTTCACCGAGGGCTCGATGCCCAGGCAGCGGATCCCGCGGTCCACCAGGTGCCTCAGCAGGTACCCGTCGTTGCTCGCGACCTCGACCACGAAGGAGTCGTGGCCGAGGCCCAGCCGCCGCACGGCGCCGGTGACGAAGGTGCGCGCGTGCTCCACCCAGGAGGTCGAGTAGGAGGAGAAGTACGCGTACTGCGTGAAGGTCTCCTCCGGCGTGATCAGCGGAGGGATCTGCGCGAGCCAGCAGTCGGTGCAGACCCGCAGGTGCAGCGGGTAGGTCGGCTCCGGCCGGTCCAGCTGGTCCGCGGCGAGGAAGCTCTCGCACGGCGGAGTCGCCCCGAGGTCGACCACGCTCGCCAGCGCCGCCGAGCCGCAGAGTCGGCATCGTGTCATCTACTGCCCCCATCCCGCTCGCGCGGGCGCACCCGTCGCGAGCCAGTGCTGTCGTTCCCTGCCGGCGGCGGGTCGTCCCCGCCGCCGGACCGACCCGCGATCGCGGTGCGGTATCCATCCACCAGGCGCTCCAGCCCGACGGCCGGGCTGAAGCCCTGCTCGTAGCGGAGCCGGGCCGCCCGGCCCATCTCCCGGCCCAGGGCCGGACCGGCCGTCACCCGGCGCAGGCAGGACGCGAGCGAGGCGGACTCGCCCGGCCGGTGCAGCAGCCCGGTCACCCCGTCCTCGACGAGTTCGACGAAGGCGCCGTGACCGGCGGCGACGGCCGGGACCCCCGCCGCCATCGCCTCCACGACCACCAGGCCGAACGCCTCCAGCCAGGTGGAGGGGGCCACCACGGCGACCGACCGCGCGATGGCCCGCCGGCACTGAGCCGTGTCGTACAGGCCGGCGTAGCGCACGTCGTCCCGGCCCGCCGCCCAGGCGGCCACCTCCCGCTCCAGCGGCCCCGTGCCGGCGATCACGAGCGGTACGCCCACACCGCCGCCGGCGGCGAGTTCGTCCCAGGCGGCCATGAGCAGCCGCACACCCTTGGCCTCCGCGAGCCGGCCGAGATAGAGCAGATGCTCCCCGGCGCCCGCCCGGCGGGCGCCGGGACCGGGGTCGGGCACGAAGTTGTGCTTGACCGCCAGCCGCCCGGGCGGCATGCCGGCCCGCACCAGGACGTCGCGCTGCGCCGCGGAGATGCAGAAGAACCGCTCCACGCCCGACCACCACCGCCGCCTGTTGACCGACAGGCTGACCGCGAGCGGGACCGTCGCCAGCCGGGAGCCCCGGTAGCAGCCGTGCCGGACGGCGGGCAGTGGCGCGGTCCCGACGCACTCGGCGCACGGCCGCCCGTCCCGCTGCAGCGTGCCGGGCGGGCATACCTGGGTGTAGTTGTGCAGCGTGGCGACGGCGGGCACACCGGCGTCGGCGCAGGCGGCCAGCACAGCCGGCGACAGGAGCGGGAAGACGTTGTGGACGTGCACCACGTCCGGCCTCTCGGCGCGGAGCCGGTCGGCGAGCTCCGCGCGGACCGCCGGGTTCCACGGCACCAGCAGCGGCAGCACGGCCTTGGCCGGCAGGGAGCGGGCGGCGATGTCGTCGCTGCGCCGCTCGAACACCCCGACCCGGTGGCCGGCCCCGCGCAGCAGCTCCACCTCCTGGTCGACGACCTTGTTCTCCCCGCTCGGCTGCGCCGAGGCGTAGCGGTTGTGCACCACCAGGACGTGCATGCTCAGATCACCTCCGATGTCCGGGCCGATCCCGGAGCGCGTCGTCGAGGTACTTCGGTGGTCGGGGAAGGGGCGGTCGCGGCGGGCGGCGTCAGCAGCGAGGCGGCCACGGCCAGATGCAGCAGGTACGGCGAGGCGTCGCCCAGTCCGGCCTCGGTGTACGACGCGATCGCGCAGTAGCCGATCAGGAAGATCGCGCAGGCCCTCGACAGCGACGGCGGCCGCAGCAGCGCGACGCCGCCCAGCACGACGATGACCGCCGCCACCAGGGCGACACCGGTCAGACCCTGCTCGTGGTAGACGGCCAGCCAGCTGTTGTCGATCGGCAGCCCGCCGAAGGACTTGTCGCCCAGACCCGTGCCGAACAGCTGCTCCGACGCGGTCCTGGGCGCCGCCAGCAGGGCGTCCCAGACCTTGGCCCGTCCGGTGAGGCTGGTGAAGTTCTCCTGGCTCTGCCCGCGCAGGAACCACGCCTGGAGCACGGAACCGAACCCCACCGCGGCCACGGTGGTGCACAGCACCACCCAGGTGAAGAACCGGCGGGCGGCGGTGCTGGTCAGGGTGAGCGAGCCGACCGCCAACGCCAGCCCGACGAGCAGGCCGAGCGTGGCCGTCCGGGTATGGGTCAGCATGAGCACGACGAGCGCCGGCACGATGACGACCGCCGCGCTGCCCCTGCCGGTTCGGCGGCCCAGGACGAGCAGCACGGCCAGCCCCGTGATCACCGCGGCGTACTGCCCGATCTGCGGCGGGGTGAGCGGCCACAGGGCGCCGACCAGCCGTCCGCCGTAGAGCTCGGGCATGGCGGCGCCCGGCGAGACGACCGCGCCGGCGACCACCGACCCGAGGACCGCGAAGTACATCCGGATGTGGTGGCGGACGAACGTGGGGCTCCCGTCCCACCAGCGGCTGAGCAGCCACAGCGTGCTGACGAAGAGAGCCAGCCGGGCACAGCGGAAGAGCGCCCCGAACCCGGCCCCCAGGTCCGCGCTGGAGACCACGCTCGGCACCAGCAGCAGGGTGAGCAGGAACACGAAGGCGTTCGGCCGGATGCGCACCCGGGGGTTGATCGCGAGCGCCAGCACGAACGCGGCGGCCAGCGCACCCATGGTGACCATCTGGATGAGGGAGCGGGGCAGCGGGATGACGGTCTCCGCCCCGGCGGAGCCGAGCGTGTTGAGGATCAGCAGCCCCCAGACCGTCCCGACGGTCCTCGGCGTGCGATTCGCGTTCATCCCGGCCACCGCCCCCGTGCGGGCCGGACGCCGCCCGCGTCCCGCCGGTACGGCGCGCTCCCGCGGCCGGCCGCCGCCGGCGGGGCCGGTGC